>CAYZPO010000021.1:0-16583 GCA_964480695.1 uncultured Gammaproteobacteria bacterium
GAATAATATTACCTTCCGGAGACAAGGGCATAGCCAACTCTTCAGCTGTGTTGATTGATTCAGCAAAGTCAGGGAATTTAGAAGTTCCCTTAAGAACCGTGGTCAGATGTTCGTTGATCACCTTAGGATCAATTTTTTCTTTGCCTAGGAACTGGGTCACGGCTTTGTCTCGGATTTGTAAGAGTCCGGCCAGTAGATGCTCGGTGCCAATATAGTGATGCTCATACACGTTAGCCACCAGAACTGCTTTTTCAATCGCTCGTTTAGCGTTGTCTGACAATAACGGAGAAACATCAGTTTCGATTGTGTTTGTTCCAGAGCTAACCGTGGCTCCAACCAGAGAACGTAGTCGTTCTGGCTTGATCTGTAATTTATGCAGGATTTCTGCGCCAATACAACCCTTTTGCGTTCCCAAAGCCCAAAGTAAATGTTTAGGATGAATCTGATCTTCTTTATTTTCAATCACTAAACATAGCGTTCTGGTAAGAACGTTTTTTAAATGTGTAGTGAACTTGTCGACAATGTCAGGTTGCATGGGCTTAATCAATCAGACCACGAAGTTTTTTGATCCGCTCATCAATTGGTGGATGAGTAGAAAATAGTTTTGAAAAGCGTCGCTTGGAATGGTGGGGGTCAAAGGGATTAGCAATGAACAAGTGGGCTGTGGCGTGGTTAGCTTTTTTCAGTGGTCGGTCAATGGCGGCAATTTTTTCTAAGGCCTTGGCCAGGCCTTCAGGATATCGTGTTAGCAGTGAAGCAGAGGCATCAGCTAGATACTCTCGACTTCGAGAAACCGCAAGTTTGATCAGTTCTGCGATCAGAGGAGAGAGGATAGCCAGAACCAAGCCAACAATTAACAAAATTACTGCAGCTTGTCCGCCTTTGTCTGAAGAGGAGCGTCGCCCACCAAAAAAGTGAGCCCGCATGAGCCAGTTGGAAAGCAAGAGAATCGTTCCCACCAGAACCACAACCAGAGTCATGACGCGAATGTCGTAGTTTTTAATGTGAGAAAGTTCATGGGCCAAGACTCCTTCAAGTTCAGTTCGCTCCAGCACTTCAAGTAGGCCAGTGGTCACAGCAATGGAAGCTGTCTCTGGTTTCCGTCCAGTAGCAAAAGCGTTTGGAGCCGGATCATTGATTACATAGACCTTAGGCATGGGAATTCCGGCAGTGATACTCAAATTCTCAACGTAGTTGTACAGATCAAAATATTCTTCTCGCGTGACCGGTTTAGCCCCGGCCACGGCCAGGCTGACCTTGTCACCACTAAAGTACCCAAACAGAGTCATGAACGTGGCCACGATCGCAGCAAAAATAATTCCGGTGATCGGGTCACCAAAATAATAACCAAAGGCCCAGCCAAGCAAAACAATAACGATCGCAAACAGGGCGATCAAGACCACGGTCTTGCGTTTGTTGCTAGCTATGGCGTTGTACATGTTAGAACTTTACCTTTGGAGCTTCGTGGACTTCGTCTGGAGCATCAAAAAATTCTTGATCCTTGAAACCAAGAACTCCAGCAATAATATTGGTAGGGAATTTTTGAATCTTTGTGTTGAAGTCACGGACGTTGCTGTTGTAGAAGCGGCGAGAAGCAGTGATTTTGTTCTCAGTGTCAGTTAACTCATTTTGTAACTGTAAGAAATTTTTTGAAGCCTTTAGTTCTGGATAGTTTTCTGCGACAGCGAAAAGAGACTTTAAGGTCTCGGTCAGCATGTTCTCGGTTTTAGCATGCTCAGCCGGGGTTTTGGCTGACATGGCAGCAGCTCGAGCCTCAGTTACTTTGGTAAATACCCCTTCTTCGTGTTTGGTATAACCTTTAATCGTGTTCATTAAATTAGGAATCAGGTCATAGCGGCGCTTGAGCTGCACCTCAATATCAGACCAAGCTTCCTTAACGCGATTGCGCAACGTGATCAAGCCATTATACGTTAAAATTAGCCAAATAATCACTGCGGCTACGATGATAATCGGGAGCCAAATATACAAAAATTCCATAACGAAAATTTGTTAAATTTAAGTTAAAAGTCTATAATTAGGGTACTTTATTTAAGCTTAAGTGTCAAAACTATGAAAAGTTTTCCAGAAGAGGTCTTTAGGTCTTATGACATTCGGGGTACGCTAGACCAGTTGTCACTGGAATTAGCTCATAAGGTTGGGGCCAGTCTGGTTCATATAACCAAAGCCAAAACAGTGTTGGTTGGTCATGATATGCGAGATTCAAGTCCACGATTAGTTCAAGCCGCGATTCAGGGAATTATTAGTCAGGGCGCAGATGTAGTTGATATGGGTTTATGTAGCACACCCACATTTAAATTTGCTATATCCAGTTTTTCAGAGCACGAAGCAGGTCTTATGGTGACTGCTTCTCATAGCCCAGCAGAGTATAATGGAATTAAATTAACTAATCATACTGGCTATCCAGTTACCGGTGAAGATATAAAAGAGGCAGTGCTAAATAAGGAACTTCCTGTGGTAGATA
This sequence comes from uncultured Gammaproteobacteria bacterium, assembly GCA_964480695.1. GTDB lineage: Bacteria > Patescibacteriota > Patescibacteriia > UBA9934 > CAZDDW01 > CAZDDW01. Next base: position 2,483 of record CAYZPO010000021.1, read on the forward strand.
AGTTGGGTCAGATTACTAAACGTGATTTCCTGGAAGACTATATTGACAAGTTGATTAAGTTGGCCGAGCTGCCATCTCTTAAAGGTTTGAAAGTTGTTTTGGATGCAGGTAATGCCATGAGTGGCTTAGTTTTACCTAAACTTTTTGCCAGGCTTGATTGTGAGGTTGTGCCGTTGTATTTCGATCTTGATGGAAATTTTCCTAATCATGAGGCAAATCCGGCTAAGGAGGAAACACTGGCTGATTTAAAGAAAAAAGTCATTGAAGTGAAGGCTGATTTTGGAGCTGGATTTGATGGAGACGGTGATCGTGTTTGTTTTATTGATGAAAAAGGTCAGTACATTCGTAGTGATTTGATATTAGCTCTGCTTGCCACTGAATATTTGAAGCAGCGCCCAGGGGGCAAGATTTTGATTAGTCCTAGCATGAGTTGGACAACAAAAGAGGCCATTGAGGCTGCTGGTGGTGAAGCGGTGCTAGAAAAGGTTGGCTATACTTATGTAATTAAGAAATTGCGGGAAGTTGAAGGAGCGATGGGTGGAGAAGTTTCTGGTCATTTTTATTTTGATGTTTTTAATAACTTGGATTCGAGTGAGTTTGCTTTACTTTTGGTAATTAGAGTCTTAGTTCAGGAAGCAAAATCTTTATCAGAAGTAATGGCTTCATATATTAAATATCACAGTTTAAGCGAGATTAATTTTGAAGTGGCCGATCAGCAGGCAGTACTAAAAAAATTAGAAGAATTATATCGGCCAGTAGCCAAGGAGTACAACGATCTTGATGGTATTCGAGCTGATTTTGAAAATTGGTGGTTTAGTATCCGTCCTTCTAATAATGATCCGGTAGTTCGGTTAAATATTGAAGCCACAAGCAAAGAATTATTTGAAGAAAAAAAACAAGAAATAATTGAAGTAATCAAAAATACATGATCGGGACAATAATAGTTTTTTTAATTGTTTTGTCGATCCTCGTGTTGGTGCACGAGATTGGGCATTTTGTTACAGCCCGGCGGGCTGGGTGTAAGGTCGATGAGTTTGGGATCGGTTTTCCGCCGAAATTGTTCAGCTGGAAAAGTAAGAAGACCGGAATTGAATATTCATTGAACTGGATTCCTCTTGGTGGATTTGTTCGTATCAAAGGCGAGTCTGGTCACCACAAAGACCATGACGACAGCTTTTCGTCTAAGCCGATCTGGAAACGGATGATTATTTTGTTGGCTGGAGTAACCATGAATTTTGTTTTAGCTGCGGTTCTGTTCTCGGTCGGTTTCATGGTTGGACTACCGGCCATGGTTGATGATGATGTCCCGGCTGGGGCGCGAGTGTCAGACCAGGCGATCCGTATAGTGACCGTGCTCCCGGACACACCAGCAGAAGAAGCCGGATTTTTAATGGGAGATGAAGTGTTAGCGATTAATGATCAGTTATTTGCTGACGCGGACACTGCGCGAGCGTTCCTGCAAGAGCAGGGAACAGATGAGGTAACTTTTTTGGTCGCTCGCGACGGAGAGAAATGGGAACTTCCGGTTAGTGCAGAATATTTGGAAGAAACCAAGGACGAGGCTTTAGGAATGGGTTTGATGACTACTGGTTTTGTCACTTTTCCACCACATCTGGCGATTTATCACGGGGTTCGGGTAACGATCGAGTACACTGTTTTGATCGTTGTTGCTTTGTATGAAATTATTAAGAACTTAATCGTTGGTCAGCCAGCCGGAGTAGACATGTCTGGTCCGATCGGGATCGCGGTCATGACCGGTCAGGTCGCCCGACTGGGAATTGCCTATCTAATTCAGTTCACAGCTATCCTGTCGATCAACTTAGCTATCATTAATGTCCTGCCACTACCAGCCCTTGATGGCGGTCGAGTTATTTTCTTGATCTTAGAGAAATTGCGTGGTAAACCAGTGAACGAAAAGATCGAGGCTGTGATTCATAATACAGGATTTTTGCTGTTAATTGGCCTGGTGCTTTTAATCACCTATACTGATGTGGTTCGTTTTGGTGACCAGATCGTGGGTGGGCTAAAGTCGTTAATCGGGGTATAATGGCACCAATGATCAATTATCAATGTTCAATGATCAAGTATGGAAAATGACTTAAATAAGCTTAAAAAGGAGTTCGAAACGGCCATAGATAAAGTGAAGGATGAAGTCGGTCTTGAAGAAGTTCGAGTTCAGTTTTTAGGGCGCAAAGGTAAGCTCGGAGAATTGATGAAAGGGTTAAAGAGTCTCTCTGATAAGGAGCGCAAAGAACTTGGCCAGGCGGCCAATGAACTTAAGAAAGGAATCGAAGTCAATTTTGGAGTTAAAGAAAAGATGATTGTAGCTGGTCGAGCCGGTGAGATTGAGAAAGAGGAGTGGATTGATACTACGATCCCCGGATTACAGTGTCGCGAAGGACACCTACACCCAACTACTCAAGCCATCAAAGAAATCGAAGATATTTTTACTGCGATTGGTTTTACACGTTTCCCTGTGCCAGATATTGATTGGGACTATTACGCTTTTGAAGCGTTGAATATTCCTAAAGATCATCCAGCACGTGACAACTGGGAAACTTTTTTTATTGATGCTCCGGCTGGAAAAAAGGGTCAGATTGTGGCCACACCCCATCCATCAAATGCTCAGGTACGAATTTTAGAATCGACTAAACCACCATTTCGTAAATTATATATTGGAAAGGCTTATCGTCGACAAAGTGACCCATCGCATTTGACTGTTCATCATCAGTTTGAAGTATTAATGGTCGACAAAGGACTGGCAGTAACTCACCTCAAGGGCGTAATTGAGAATTTTGTTCACTCGTATTTTGGAAAAGATCGCAAAGTTCGTTTACGACCACACCACTTCCGTTTTACTGAACCAAGTTTTGAAGTTGATATCAGTTGTGATCTTTGTGGTGGGACCGAAATTTATAATGGAGCGGCCTGTCGAGTTTGTAAGGGAGGTTGGGTTGAATTGGCTGGAGCTGGAATGACTCATCCCAATGTACTCAAGGCCGGAGGAGTTGATCCAAAAGAATATTCAGCCATTGCTTTTGCTTTTGGGGTTGAACGCACTCTGATGATGCGGGCCGGGATTTCGATTCCAGATATTCGTTTGATCTATAAGAATGACCTTAGATTTGTTAATCAGTTCTAGTATGAATATTTTAGCTTCTCACAATTGGATCAAGGATTATTTAAAAACTAAGGATTCGGTTGAACAGTTTGATGAAAAGATGAGCCTAACCGGTTCTAGTGTTGAGTATATTCATCGCGATAAAGATCTATATAACAAGATGATTGTTGGTGAAGTCAAGGAACTAAAAAAACATCCGAACGCGGATGCTCTTCAGATCGCCATGACTGATGTTGGAAAAAAAGCTTTGGCTGAGATTGTCTGTGGTGGTAAGAATTTGAAACAAGGAATTAAGGTCGTGGTAGCTCTACCAGGATCAAAAGTTCGGTGGCATGGGGAAGGTGAACTGATTACGCTCGAGACTGTTGAGGTTCGTGGTGTTAAAAGCGCTGGTATGATCTGTGCTGCTAATGAGCTTGGTTTTGAAAAAATAGCTCAAGGTGAAAAAGATATCTGGATTATTTCTAGTTTAACTGATGCGGTTCCTGGAACTCCGATCGCAGACGCTTTAGATCTCAATGACACGATTTTTGATATCGAAGCGACCACTAATCGTCCTGACCAAATGAGTATTATTGGACTGGCTCGTGAGGGCGGTACTGCTGGACTTGGAACATTCGGTTGGGATCAGGAGGCCTCAAAAAAGAAACTTGGTGAACGTCTCGGAATCACTGGAGACGAACTACCACTCAAGGTCTCAGTTAAAGATTCAAAATTGTGCCCACGATATCAGGCCGTGGTGATTGATGGAATCAAAGTTGGTCCTTCGCCCTGGTGGCTGCAAAAACGTTTACTCCAGGCCGGACATCGTCCATATAACAATATCGTTGATATCACTAATTATGTTTTGCATGAGTTTGGACAGCCGATGCATACGTTCGATTATGACAAGCTCGAGGGCAAGGAGATAGTGGTACGTAAGGCCAAGAAAGGGGAGAAATTTTTGGCTCTGGATGAGAACGAGTATGAGCTTGCTAGTTCGCAATTGGTAATTGCTGATAAGAAACGACCAGTGGCTGTGGCTGGGGTGATGGGTGGAATGGACACTGGGACAACTGAGAAAACCAAAACGATTGTTTTTGAGTGTGCTAGTTTTGAACCGGTTAATGTGCGTCGTGCTGCTCGTGACCTGAATTTATATTCTGATTCTCAACTGTTGTTTGAAAAAGGTTTGTCGACTGAGGCTACAGAACCAGCATTGATGCGGGCGATCGAGCTGACCTTAGAGATTGCTAGTGGTCGCGTGGCTTCAAAGGTTTTTGATGAACGAGCCGGGGCGTATAAACCATCACAGTTTCCATTTGATCCAAAGAAGGCCTCTGAATTGATCGGGGTCGACATTCCTGAGGTGCAGCAAATGGCGATTCTAGGTAATCTTGGTTTTACTGCTAAGCAGACTGGGGGTGAGTATCAGATCACAGTTCCGTACTGGCGTGATCATGATATTGAGGCTTCGGTTGATTTCACTGAGGAGATTGCTCGTGTGTACGGATATCATAATTTACCGTCGAAATTACCTGAGGGTGAACTGCCTGATCTAACACCGTTGCCAGAATTCGTGTGGGAGCGACGGTTAAAGGATATTTTATGTGGTGCCGGAGCTACAGAAATGTTTAGTGAGCCTTTGATTTCAGAAGCTGATCTTAAGCGATACAGTTTGTCGGACAAAGATGCTTTGCATATCGCTAATCCGTTATCAGTTGATGCAGAGTACTTACGTCCGAATTTGAATATCTCGATGCTGAAGACAATTGAGGCTAATCAACGTGAGTTTCCTGAAGGTGTCCTGTTCGAACTAGCGCGAGCGATTGTGCCGCAGGATAAAGGTTTACCAAATGAGAACCAAACAGTTCTGCTCGCCGTGTATGGGTCTGACGGTGAAAAGGCCTTTCTCCGAGCTAAGGGTTTGCTTGAGCGCATGTTGCGCGAGGCTGGTGTTTCTGAATGGTCTTTTGATCGTGATGTTGGTGATAGCACCTATTGGCATTCAGCTCGTTCGGCCAAGATTATGATTGATGGTAAACAGATCGGTGTACTAGGTGAGGTAGCTCAGGCCACAGCAACGCAGTTTGGTTTGGAAGCTCGAGTTAGTTTGGTCGAGATTAATTTTTCAGATCTATTGCCACATCTTTCGATTATGAAAAAGTATACTCAGACTCCAGAATTTCCAGCCGTGAAGCGTGATCTGGCCTTTGTGCTCGACAACACGGTTGAATACAGTGCAGTCGAAGCTGCTTTGCTCGAAGTTGATTCAATGATCAGGACGATCGAGCTCTTTGACGTGTATTCAGGAAAGGGAGTCAAGGAGGATCAGAAGAGTCTGGCAGTTCATCTTGAGTTCCGTTTGGATGATCGAACTTTAAAGTCAGAGGAGGTGGATGCGGTAGTTGAGGGAGTCGTAAAGATGCTCAAGAAAGAGTTTCATGCTACAATAAGAGCGTAAACAAAAATATATGATTGAAGCAATTGATATTTTATACATTGTACTGGCCTTCTCGGCTTTGTGGTTCACTGCCTTTGTCTGTTGGCTGATTTGGCAAGTGGCCATGATCTTGAAGAATATTAATGACACCCTGAGCGAAGCGCGAGAGAAAATGGCCAAGATCGAGGCCGCCCTGACTGGTATGCGTGAAAAGTTTGACCACGCCACCAACAACCTCGGCCTATTAGTCGAAGGCGGCAAACGCGTGATCGACTACGTTATCGAAAAGAAGCGATCGAAGAAGGAGAAGAGTGAGGAATAGTCTTAGATACATCAAAAACGACCCCCTTTGCCGGGGGTTTTTGATTATGGTAAAGTAAGGCCGATATGAGCTCAGATTTTGTCCATCTTCACGTCCACAGTCACTACTCGTTGCTCGAGGCCCTTCCTAAGGTTGGACAGATTTTGGATCAGGTTAAGGAGCAGGGTGGCGACTCGATAGCACTAACTGACAACGGGGCCATGTACGGAATTATTGAGTTTTATCAAAAAGCTCAGAAGGCCGGGATCAAGCCGATCATTGGGATAGACGCTTACATCGCACCACACGGAAGAGAACAGAAGCGAGCTCGAGTTGATGATAAACCTTGGCGTTTAGTCCTGCTGGCAGAAAACAATCAAGGTTATAAGAATTTATTAAAGCTTTCGAGTATCGGATTTCTCGAAGGTTTTTATTATCGGCCGCGAATTGACAAGGAACTACTTCGGCAGCATTCTGAGGGTTTGATCGCTCTAACCGGGGGAACCTGGGGTGAAGTTCCGGCAACGATTCGTGACTATGACAAGGATAAAGGTCGCGAGGCCTTGAAAGAGTATCTTGATATTTTTGGGCCAGACCATTTGTATCTGGAATTGGTTGATCGACCTGAGGTGCCGGAGCAAGAATCAACCAACGCGACCTTGATCGAGCTTGGTCAGGAAATGAATGTTCCAGTGGTGGCTTGTAAAAATAGTCATTATCTTCATCCTGAAGATCAACAGGCTTGGAAGGTATTGCAGTGTGTACGTGGTGGTAAGACACTGGAAGATTATGAGCGGATGAATCAGTATGATTATGACGGCTCTATGATTTCTCCTGAAACAATGATTGAGCGATTTAAGGATGTGCCAGAGGCAATAACGAACACTCGCAAGATAGCTGATCGATGTAATGTTGAAATCGAGCTTGGAGTATGGCACTTTCCGCCAGTAGATATTCCAGAAGGTTATGATGCGGATACTTTGTTGCGCGAGCAGACTTACAAAGCAGCTAAGGAAAAATTTGGAGACGAATTGTCAGACGAGGTTAAAGAACGTCTCGATTACGAACTTGAGATTATTAAGATGAAAGAGTATTCTGGATACTTTTTGTCTGTAGCTGACTACACCAAGTGGGCTCGGGACAATGCTGTGGTAACTACAACCCGTGGATCCGCTGCTGGATCTCTTGTATCGTATGTAATCGGGATTTCTTCAATTGACCCCCTGATTTATCAATTGCCATTTGAACGTTTCCTAAACCCGGATCGTCCGTCTGCTCCGGATGTTGATGCTGACTTTGCTGATAACCAGCGCGATAAAGTGCTTAAGTATGTGGTTGAAAAATATGGTCAGGATCGAGTGGCTCAGATCTGTACTTTTGGAACCATGTTAGCTCGTGGTTCTGTTCGTGATGTTGGACGAGCTCTTGGCCATCCTTACGGTTTTGTGGATCAGATTGCTAAGCAAGTACCTATGGGACAGCAGGGCAGGCCAATGACTTTGGAGTTAGCCATGAAAGAGAATCCCGAACTAAAGAAGATGCATGATGATAATCCGCAGGTGCGTCAGGTGATTGAGACGGCTCAGCAGATTGAAGGTTGTGCTCGTCATGTCTCTGTTCATGCTGCTGGAGTAGTGATTTCTCCAACTGCACTGACTGATTTCACTCCGCTACAGATCGATACACGTGAAGGTAAGGTGATTACTCAATACGAAATGCATGCTGTGGAATCTGCTGGTCTGGTTAAAATGGACTTCTTAGGAATTCGTAATCTATCTATTTTGGGAGACGCGATTAAGATTGTAAAAAAGACCAAGGGTGTTGAAGTTGATCTGGAAAATATACCAGTAGATGATAAAAAAACGTTTGAACTTCTGGCCAAAGGATATACCATGGGTGTGTTTCAACTGGCTGGTGATGGAATGACTAAGTATCTGGTTGAGTTATGTCCAACTCGAGTGGAAGATATCATGGCCATGGTTGCTTTATATCGTCCAGGCCCGATTGAGTTTATTCCCGAGTATATTAAGCGAGCACATAATCCGAAATTAGTTGATTACCCACACAAAGATCTTGAAGAGATTTTGGAAAAGTCACTCGGTCTGTTGATCTATCAGGATGATGTCATGCTTACTGCCATTAAATTGGCAGGATACAGTTGGTTGGAAGCTGATCTTTTCCGTAAGGCCATGGGAAAGAAAATTCCGGAGTTGATGAAGGAGCAGGAAAAGAAGTTTAAGGATGGGTGTGTGGCCAATAAGATTCCAAAAGCCTTAGCAACAGATCTGTGGAATCGCATTAAGCCGTTTGCTATGTACGCCTTTAACAAGGCTCATGCTAGTTCATATGGTATGGTCGCGTATCAGACAGCATATATGAAGGCTAATTTTCCAGCTGAGTATATGGCTTCGATCATGACGGCCGAATCAGCAGATCTAGAAAAAGTGGCTGCAGTTGTTAGGGAGTGTGAACGAATGGGGATCAAGGTTTTGCCGCCGGATATTAATGAGTCCTTAAAAACTTTTACTTATATTGATGATCAGACTGTGCGCTTTGGTTTGTTAGTGATTAAAAATCTTGGATCCGAAGTAATTGAGTCCATGATTGAAGAGCGCAAAGTCAACGGTTCATTCAAAGATCTGGCTGATTTTGCTGGTCGTATTTCGCATCGAGCTTTTAACAAGAAGTCATTGGAAGCGATGATCAAAGCCGGGGCCTTGGACCGTTTTGGAAATCGTAACATGTTATTACAGAACGCTGACCAGATCCTGAGCTATAATCGCAATACGATTCGTGAGAAAGAACAGAACCAAGGCTCGTTGTTTGATTTAAATCCAAGTTTGAGTGAAGCCAAGTTGCGACTGAAGGAATATCCGCGCGCTCCTAAGAACGAATATTTGGCTTGGGAAAAAGAATATCTGGGATTGTATATTACGAATCATCCATATTCGGATCAGGCTAAGGTGTTGGAGGGGCAGGTGGCAACTTGCGAACAGATTCCTGAACAAAAGGCCGGGAAGTTTGTTCATGTGGCCGGAATGATCGCTCAAGCCAAACGGATCACGACCAAAAAAGGAGATCCCATGGCTTTTGTTACTTTGCAGGACATGACCGGAACGACTGAGCTCGTGGTTTTCCCGCGGACTTTGACTGAGTTTGATAGTTTGATTACAGATAACAATACGATTTTGGTTTCAGCCAAGGTTTCCGATCGCGACGGCGAGAACAGTCTAGTGGCCAACAGTATTATCCAACTGACAGACGATAATGTTGGTGAGCTGGTTGAGATGCTAAAGAAAGGGGATTGGATTAATGATGAAAAATCAGGGGCCAAGCAAGAAACTACTAAGGCTGAACCGATCGGTGACACGCAAGACAATAACGGCTTATCAATCAAGCTTCGCGGTAAGCCTTCACAGGAAATGATCGCTGAGCTCCGAGATTTATTTCAATCATGTCCAGGACGAGAGCGAGTTTATTTCCTGGTCGAGTCTGCTGGTAACTTTCGTCGCATCGAAACTGACTACATGGTCGACCAGACTCCAGATTTAGTTGAAGCTTTGAATAATATTGTTGGTCGAGAGAATGTGGATGCACAACTAAGCTAAAATATGGTATCATAGGAATGATAAATTAAGGGAGGAATATGACACCAACAAAGAAGTCAACTACGGCTAAGAAGCGGCCAGCGGCTAAGAAACCGCCGATGAAAAAGTCCGGCGGAGCCGGACCTGGCTCCGCCAGGAAGACCGTGGCCAAGAAAAAGCCAGTTAAAAAGGTGAAGAAACCGGTTGTACTTCCGGAGGTAGTTAAGGAACCAAAGAAGCCAGCTAACCCAGCCCTGCGTATGTATCGTCGCATCGCGCTGGGATTTATTGTAGTTACAGTGGTTTTGTTAGCGGTCGTTATTATCATGTCTACTATTCGAGCCACGATTCAGATCACACCATTGGTCGATGAGGTGAGCACAGAATTTATTGCTGATATTGTCAAAGAAACCGAGATGGAAGGTGAGATTCCTGGGCGCGTGATCGCTCTGACTTTGGAAGAGTCTCGAGATTTTTCTGTTGGTGAAGAAGGATCTACTGAAGTTCCGGCCAAGGCTGGAGGTATGGTCACAATTTATAATATTTCTAATCGAGCCCAGCCATTAGTGGCCACGACACGGCTCCTGACTCCGGATGGTGTGTTATTCCGGATCGATGATGGGGTTACGGTTCCGGCTGGGAGCACAGTTGTGGTAATGGCTCACGCTGATGAAGAAGGAATCGATGGCGAGGTTGGACCTACAAGTTTTACTATTCCAGGACTTAACAGCACGCGACAAAAAGAGGTCTATGCTGAAAGCACTGAGCCAATGACCGGAGGAGTTGAATATATCAAAATGGTAACTGAAGAGGATTTGCTCGCAGCCGAAGCAGAATTGCAAGGTGACTTACTGGAAGCGGCGCAATTCACTTTACGAGATCAAGTCGGGGAAGAGCATGTTGGCGAGGTTTATTTAGAAGAAGTTCTGGACAGTTCTCGCGATACTGAAGCCGGAGCAGAAGCGGACAGTTTTGAAATCTCCTTGGAGGTTCAGGTGATCGGGGTTTTCTATGATCGCGACGCTCTGTTGACTATTGCTGAAGCTAAGTTGTACGAAAGTTTGGATCGTGGTTGGCAGGTGATGTTAGTTAAGCGTGACGAAATGTCCGTTGAAATTGAGAAGTATGATCTTGAGGAAGAGCTAGTTAATGTTCGAGTTATTTTGGAGGGGATGCGCATGGTTGCTCCAACTAATACTTTATTGAGTAAAGAGAATTTGGTCGGTCTGGGTCCACAGGAAGTCTCGGACTACTTGATTCAAGCTGGAATTGCGGCTACAGTTGATGTCGAATTTTTCCCGTTCTGGATCAGAAAGATTCCTAAACTGCGTGATCACATTGAAATCCGCATGTTGACACCGGATCCAGCAGAATGATAGACTAGAATAGTTCTGTGATGATAGAGAACATGCTAGCTTAAAACGAGTTTAAAAGAGACCTTGGTCAAGGCTGAAAGCCAAGGAGCGACGTTAAGCATGGTACCGCCTCTTGAACAGCGCTTGATCGAGCGAAATCGATTGAATTGAGTGGTTGGATCAGGAGACAACTGATCGAACAATTCGGGTGGAACCACCTCGTTACTGGGGTCCCGAACTTCACGTTTTAGCGTGAAGTTTTTTGATAAGAAAATAATAAAACAAGAAAATAAGAAAATATGTCGAAGGACAAAAAAGATAAACTTGAGGCCATGCGTCACTCTTGTGAGCATGTACTAACTATGGCCATGCTTCGTTTATGGCCAGGAAAGGTTAAAGCAGCCATGGGGCCTGCCACTGAGGAAGGTTTTTATTTTGATTTCGACTCAGATCAAAAAATTTCTGAAGAAGATTTTGATAAAATCGAAAAAGAAATGGCTAAGATTATCAAAGAGGATCTGCCAATTACAAAAGATGAGATGACTGTGAAGGAAGCCCGAAAGTTTTTTAATAGTGGCACTTACAAAGGTAATGAGTATAAGCATGAGTGGATTAACGATATTGACGCTCGTGGTGACAAGGTCGCTGTATACTGGATGGGTCCGAAGGACAAGGATATCCCAGAGACTTTTGTAGATATTTGTTCTGGTCCTCATGTTGAATCAACCGGGAAGATTGGTCCGTTCAAATTGTTGAAGATTGCTGGAGCTTACTGGCATGGGGATGAGAAGAATAAAATGTTGACTCGTATTTATGGCACAACTTTTGAGAACAAAAAGGATCTAAGAAAATATCTGAACATGCTTGAGGAAGCTAGAAAACGTGACCACCGTAAGATTGGCAAGGAACTTGATCTATTTTGTTTTTCTGAACTAGTTGGTCCTGGCTTGCCCTTGTTCACTCCAAAAGGTACCGCGGTCCGTAACGCAATCGCTGATCAACTGAACCAGTTGAAAGAAGCTAAGGGCTATGAACAGGTTGATATCCCACATTTGGCCAAGTGTGATCTGTATAAGACGTCAGGACATTGGGACAAATTCAAAGACGACATTTTTCATGTAAAGGGCAAGTCTGAAGAGTTTGTTTTAAAACCAATGAACTGCCCGCACCATACTCAGATTTACGCTTGCCAGCCACGCAGTTATCGTGATTTGCCATTACGCTACGCCGAGATTACCAAACAGTATCGTGATGAGCAGACTGGGGAGTTGCACGGCTTGTCTCGTGTTCGTTCTATCAGTATCGACGACACTCACATCTTTTGTCGACCAGATCAGATTCTGGAAGAAGCCAAAGGCGCTTATGACATTATCTTTGCTTTCTATAAGTTGTTCGGAATGGAGTTGGAAGTCCATCTTTCTGTCCGGGATCAAGAAAATCATGATAAGTATTTGGGAGGTGATGAGATTTGGGGTAAGGCCGAGGATAACCTGAAGAAACTGATGAAGCAAGAAAAATGTAAATATGAATTGGATGAGGGTGAGGCTGCTTTCTATGGTCCGAAATTAGATTTTGTAGGACGAGATTCAATTGGTCGTTCTTGGCAGCTGGCTACGATTCAGCTTGATTTCAACATGCCTGAGCGTTTTGAGCTTGAGTATACGGATGAGAAAGGGAACAAGGCTCAACCAGTGATGTTGCATATTGCGATCGCTGGTTCATTGGAGAGATTTTTGTCAGTGGTACTGGAGCACTATGCCGGAGTTCTTCCATTGTGGTTGGCACCAGTGCAGGTACGGTTGATCTCAGTCGGAGAAGGACATATTGAGTTTGTTCAAGAGCTCGAGGCCGAACTGAAGAGTGCTGGTGTTCGAGCTGAAGTCGATGTCAGCGACGAGACTGTTGGCAATAAGATCCGTAAGGCTGCAGGGGAAAAAATTCCATGGACGATCGTGCTCGGTGACAAAGAGGTTGCTGGTGATCCGTTCAAAGTCCGGGTCTTTGGACAGGACGATGAATTGACTCTAAAACGGGATGAGATTGTTGGTAGGATCCAGGAGCAGGAAGTCGTGTAATAATGAAACAAAACAGGCGAGGTCAAAGGACCCCGCCTGTTTTAAATTAAGTTTACATTCCACGCTGCACCGTTTCCTTATAAGCTTTTTCCATCTTGCGATACATCTTCATTTTGAGTGATACTGGTTTTTTGAATAACCCCTTGACTCGTCCAAAAAGACCACGTGGTTTTGGTGTCTCAGTTGAGGCGTTAGCAAAATCTTCCCATTTGAATCCTATTTCAGCAGCAAACCCATCAAAATTTCGACGCATGATTTCCATATGCCTGGCATTTACTCCCAGCTCTTGAGCCATCTGTTCGAGATTTCCCTGCTGAACAAGTTCGGCCTGAGGAATCGTTTTTGTTTGAGATTCCAGTCCTCGTTTTTGAGCTACGACCATTTTTACAGAATCAGGATTAGACAATATCTCTCGTAACTTATTGTTAGGATCAGTATTTCCAGCAGCTATCTTAATTAATTGCTCGCGAGCCTCTTTTATATCTTCAAGCCAGTCTTCCTGATCTTCTTTACTCCAGTCTATGGTGCCTGCTATATTTTCTACAACGCCATCAAAGTGTTCATTAATTATTTCTTCACGGGTTTGATCACCAGGAGCTCCAGCAGCTGGAATTTCGATTGTCCTAAGATTGTCTTCAAAGTCTTGGCCCAATTCACGCTGTTCGGCTTCTAGCTGTTTGTTAAGCCAGGTCCGGTCACGCATAATCGCTCCTAAAGCGCCCTCTGGATTGTCCATACGCAAGGCCGCGTCTAAAGCATCATCTCGATGTCTGACCAGATCTCTTTCCCAAGCCTTTCTTTCAAATTGGGTTAGATCGTCAAAAGTATTAATCGTGTCATCTAAAATTTCGTAAAAACGTTCATTTAGATTGGCTCTAACCTCATCTTCTTTTTGGGTCTCTTTAGGGCGAATCGGTATTTCTGCTGTCTGATTCATGACCATAAAATATCATTAAGTTATTTATGAATTAAGTTTATCTGAGCTGGGATAATGTGTCAATTCTTGATTAATTGGGCTTATTTTAGTATACTTCGCTCACTATGGCTCAAGGAAAGTATCATATTATCACCTATGGCTGTCAGATGAATAAGCATGACTCTGAGCGGATTGCAGGGTTGCTTGATAGTGTCGGGATGAACGAGACTAATCAGGTGGAAGAGACTGCTCTGGTTTTGGTGAATAGCAGTTCAGTTCGGCAGACTGCTGAGGATCGGATTTTTGGTAAAGTCAAAAAGTTAG
>CAYZPO010000022.1:0-1723 GCA_964480695.1 uncultured Gammaproteobacteria bacterium
ACATTGCCTACGCTCGACCTGGCGCGACCATAGGCGAAATCCGACGAGGAGCCATGATCGCCAACGTGGACGAGTTCGTGGACAAGCTGGGGGATGGCTACAACACCAAAGTTGGTGAGCGCGGTCTTAAACTGTCTGGTGGACAGCGGCAGCGTGTGGGTATCGCCCGCGCGATTCTCACCGACCCAGCCGTGCTCATCCTGGATGAAGCCACCTCACACCTAGATCCAATATCTGAGAACTTAATCCACGATTCAATCGCTAAGCTCAAAGGCAGCCTGACCATGATCATCATTGCCCATCGTCTAAGCACGATCCAAAATGCTGACCGCATTATTGTGCTCGAGGACGGCAAGATCGTGGAAGAAGGAACGCACCAAGAGCTCCTGGCCAAGGGTGGTCTGTACACCGACCTAGCCACCCCTCAGAACGGACATTAAACGGCGCGCGCCCAGCGCGCCGTTTGTCTTGACAAAATCTCTAAAATAAGGTCCAATACCTTAGTTCATCAAGACTCGAATTAATCGAGTATGAGCACCGGAGGACCTTCAAATGGGTAAATCACGACATCCGTACGACACACGCATAGCCCACACCGTCGAGGACGGACTCGACCAGCTGGGCCAGCTATTCACCCACCGCTGGGACACTGTTGTGGTTCCGCCCTGCAACGAAGGCGACACCATCGAGCTTGCCTGCTGGTGTGCAGATTTGAGCCGCGTGATCCGCGTTTGCCCGGACAAGGTCACCGGCGTGCAGATCGTCCTCAACGACCTGGGCAACATGGATCCGGAAACCTGGGTCTCAAAGGCAAGCAAGCCTGGCTCAAAATGGGTGTTGGGGGCTGATGCCCTCAAAGATTGGATCAGAGAACTTGAAGACGACGATCAGCTCGTCGTGGATGATAAGGGTCGAATCATTATCACCTTACCTCTGCCATACGACAATGACTCTGGTAGTGAGCTTCTTCGACCTCCGGTTCGTTCACGTCATGATCGCTCTGTGTGCACGGCTGAACTTGTACTCTGGAGCGCTTACAAATACCACCCTAGCTTCCGACTCTATGCCGAGATTGCTCTCAAGGCTCCTGCCATTCACAGCTTCCGCTTCGTCAAGGGCGTGCCATACACCCCGGCTTTCCACAGATCCCGCTCCGTCGACGATCCGCCAGACCAAATGCGCACGGAACTTGATGATTGGCCTTCATGGTTCGAGTGGTACCTGACGTCACACCAATTCGACCACATCTATTCGAAGAATAGTTCAGGACCAGACAACAGTGATGGCACTAGCACTTTTTGGGTGCCTGTAGATGGACCGTTGTTAGAAATGACTGTGCTAGATCTTGGGTTCATACCAACACTCAAGACAGCCTTCATTGTCCGCACTGAAGAGCCAAGCCCGCTTGACAGCACACCGGCTGATGAGCCCCGACTCTTCAAGATATCTAGGCCTGCGACTTGGCCACAAAAGAGGGACTGGATGCCCCTCATCAGGGCTTACGGAGATGCTCGCCAGGGCCTCTCAGGACCTTCTGCCTTTGAGGTGTTCAGCGGTGAAAGTGCAATCATCAAAGAGCTCATGAAACACTAGCCTCTAGCCTGCCTCGGACCAGGCCTGGCGCAAACTCCCTCTTGTCGCGTTCGACGCGATCACATCCCCCAAACCAAAAAGCCCCTGCTCGGGCCAGACGGTTTGAGGGGTGCTTTGTTTTTATTTATAC
>CAYZPO010000022.1:1733-16458 GCA_964480695.1 uncultured Gammaproteobacteria bacterium
CCCGCTGCGGCCCTCAAGGGCGAGAATCTTGATTACCCCATCATTGGCTCGATGAAAAATAATTCGCAAGTCGCCCTTGCGAACACGATATATGTCGTCTCGATCTTTTAATTTTTTGATATCAAGCCCTGATAGTTGTCCAGATTTTACTTTTAACAAAAGAGCCTTGATGGTCTTTTGTTCTTTGGTCGACAGCTTACGAAGTGCTTTAGCAATCTTGTCCATAATCTAAAGTCGCTGCAAAAGCTCGTCTATATCAACACCGCCTTTTTTGATCTTGGTAAAATCAATCACTTCTTCCCAGGCCTCATCTTCGACAGGAGATATCTTGAACAGGGGAGTAGAGCGGCGCATGACCACAAAAGAGTCACCTGCTTTAACGCGTTTAGTATAAGTATCCACGTTCTCGCGCAACTCTTTTAAACCAATCATCTTATCCATAAAATCAAAAGTTAATTTTAGATTAACTAAAGTTTAACTTAAGATATCTTTTCTGTCAATAACATGCCTTGACAACCCTTCTAAAATAAGGTGTAATTCCTTGGCTCGCCAAGACCTTGGATAAACCAGGTGCGAGCCGGAGGACTTTGACAAATGGGTAAAAGACAACTTAGTGGCATCGACCGAGCGATCCAGCGCGCAGCCAAGAAGGGTTGCAACGGTCTTACCCAGCTCTTCATGAGAGGGTGGACCGAGGCCCTTGGTCGCGACAACGTGGCCCTTACCAACTGGACCGAAGACCTGCGCCGCGTCATCTGTATCTGCCCGGACCAGGCCAACGGTATCCAGGTGGTCCTGCACGATCTGGACGAACTGGATCCGGACCTCTGGTCTCCAGAGGAAGAGACCCGGGAAATGAACAGCACCCCCTTGCGACTCTCGGGGATGAGGAAGTGGCTCGCACTGCTCGAAAACAAGGACCAGCTGGTCATGGATCAGGGCAGGCTGGTCATCACTGTGCCGTTGCCCCACGATCAGACGCCGGCCGGTCAGCGTCTCCTCTATCTTCATGACGGGCACCATCCTTTGCTTGTCCTTTGGAAGAGGGATTTGCCCTTGCTGTTGGACGTGAGAGTCATCCAGGGCTTCCGCTTCGTCTTCAACGAGCCTTACACGCCCGCCCCTATCCGCAAGTTCTTCGGTATCTCCGGGTGGCCTACAGTCCTGGATTGGCACCTGGACTTCCGTCGGTTCCAGCCGCTGTACGAAAACCTGCAGCGCTGCCCCCAAGACCATCGCCGCTGGGCCATGCATGGAGACCACTGTCGCATCTGGGTCCCGCCGATCGGGAGCGGCACTCATGGTGACAAGGAGTGTCCGCTCTGGAGCATCCACATCCCCAGCACTGAACATCCTCGACTCAAGGTCGGATACTACGTGCAGCGCGACACGCCTGATTCAGCCCCGCGCCTGATCCGTTTCGGACCACTGCAGACCGTGCTAAAAGAAGACCTGGCTCCAGCCGTCATCATGAAGAGGGTGCTGATCGATCATCGCATCTGCTCTGACAGACTACCCCCGGGCTTCAGAGGCTTCACTGACTACGACAACATCGTGGCCGAGCTGATGCAGTACCCGCCGCCGGACCCGCCTCGTTCCTAGCCCTACCTCGCGCCGAGTCTGGTGCACCCCCCCTTGCCGCATTGCGGCCTCACACCCCCAAACCAAAAAGCCCCCACTCGGGCCGGACGGTTTGAGGGGTGCTTTGTTTTGCCTTGACACGTCGTTCGCGAACGACGTGTCTTGACAAAATCGTTAAAATACGGTGCAATGCTTTTGCTTGTGACCTTCCCCAATCAAGGGGTACAAGCAGGAGAACCTTCGCAAATGACACATCCAAAAAACGACATCGACGTAGCCATCACCAGTCGGGAAGACCGGCTTGATGATCTGGGCCGCGTCTATACCAAGGACTGGGAAGAAGCCTTGGCTGGTCTGGCTGGTCTGGCTGGCGAATCACCGATTCGTGGCTGGCTGGAAAAGGTTCAGCGCCTCATCCAGGTGTCACCGGTCAAAATCCAGTCCTTCCAGGTCATCCTCAAGCCACAGGAAGATCTCAGGCCGGAGTGGATCGCCTGGACGCCACGGCGGGGAGACGGACGCCCGTCAACGAACAACCCTCTCCGGGAATGGGCCCGGAAACTGGCTGCCACGGACCTGCTGGTCAAGGACGAAGAGGGTCGGATGATGATCACCCTGCCCCTACCGCACGAACAGACCTATTCCAGCAAACGGCTCCTGCGCATCAACACGAGCTCCGGAGTCAGCCTGATGCTCTGGCGACCCAACGTGCTCGGTCCTGACATTCCTGGGTTGACCATCGACGGAAGGGCGATTGCGGCCTTTGGTGTGACCAAGGATGTGCCTTTCACTCCGATCCCCAAGGATCGGAAGTGCACTGACCTGGCTTCCTGGCCCACGCCCCTGGAGTGGTACCTGGACTTCCGCGGGCTGACCAAGCTCGGAACAGGTTCCTTGGTCACTTCCCAGCGCCTGGGTGTCCGCGGGCATGATCGTCCAAGCTGGCTAATTTTTGCCCAGAGTTGTCTCTTGCCCGGACCGGTCGGGAGAAGCAGGAGAAATCCGCTCTGGAAAACCGAAAAAACTGACTGGAGACCCAACGAGCCCCGCACCCCGGTGCTCGAACACGGACACTTCGTCATGCACCACCCAACCTCCCCGCCCAACTACCGCCTCTACAAGATCGTGGCCCCGCTCTGTTGGTTCGGGGTTGATGTGACAGATCCAGCTGACGTGGCCTGGTATCTATACCAGCGCCTGATGGACGTCCCGACCCGTCGTCTCGAACGGCACGTGAAGCGCTTCGACGATTCGGATGCAATCATCGCCGAATTGCACCGGGTCCCGGCGTAGCCCCACCAACACCAACCCACCTCGCACCGAGTCTGGTGCACCCCCCTTGCCGCATTGCGGCCTCACACCCCCAAACCAAAAAGCCCCCACTCGGGCCGGACGGTTTGAGGGGTGCTTTATTTACAACAAGAGTTGTCTAAGTTGCTTTCTTTGTTCGCTTCTTGGCTTTTCTTTTGGCGTGCTCTTGGAGGTCAACATGAACATCAAATTCGTCCACGATTTCAGCACCAATGATTTCTTCAATCACATCCTCGATCGTAACTAGACCAACCACACTATTATATTCATCGATCACCATGAATAGGTGGTTGCGGGTCTTTTTAAAATCATCAAGCAGGTCGTCCAAATGAGTACCCGAATCAACAAAGATCACGTTCTCACGAGCCAAGTTACCAGCAGTCTTGCTTTTTGTGCTGTTAGCAACCAGGTCTTTAACGTAAAGAATGCCGACCACGTTGTCCATGCGCTCTTTATAAACTGGGATTCGGGAGTGTCCACTAGCCACTAGCTCTTCCAAAGTCTTTTGGTCCAGCTTCTGACTTTTCTTCAAAGCCACGATCTCCACCCGCGGAGTCATGATGTCCTGGGCCGTCTTGTCTGAATACGACAGACCACCTTTGATAATCCGTTCTTCGTCCTCGTCGATTTCGCTCTCGGAAAGATCCTCGTGCTTTTCAATCATTTTGATCAGCTCACCTTTGGAATAAACTGTATCAAGCTCATCTCCCAGGGCCTTATCCAAAATCCAAGCCAATGGCCAACAGATTGGAAATAGAATGATCAGAAAAATTCGAACTAACCAGACCAGCTTAGACCCAAGGATCAAGGCGTAACGAGAAAATGCGGCTTGTGGCACGATCTCACCAAAGACAACAATCAGTCCAGTGGCCAGGAAACCAGCAGCCACACCAGAGGCAATCGACCCAAGAAAGATAGCCAGGACTGAGTTTACAGCAACGTTGCCTATCAACAAGGTACAGAGCAATAGATTCCCATTCTTGCGAATTTTATACACCTTCTTGGCCTGCTTGTCACCAAGTTCAGCTTTACGTTCCAAATCATCTTTGTTCAAACTAAAAAAGCCCAGGGTCAGGCCAGAAAACAAGGCAGAAAACATGACCAGAACAACAACGATGATGTAAACCATAAATTATTTCAAATAAGGCTTTTTCTAAGTATACCGTGCGATTAGGTAAACAGCAACTAAGATTAAAATCCAGATCACACCAATAATATCAAGTGTTCGCATGCGCTGGCGAAACTCTTCCCAAGAGCTCCAACCACCAGTTTTCCAGGAAAGCCGTCGACCAAAGAAAGTACAGATAATTAATGAAGTCACACCCACAATCGGAATCAAAGACAAAACAAACCACAGATACTGTCTAGAGCCTAGGGCCCACCCCTGAGTAAAAAACAAAGCCCCTAACGACGGACCTCGAAGATATCGTGCTTGTGCTTTTTCCTTGGGCTCAATAATAATATTAAATCCGCAGCCACGACATTTTTCTTGTAGCTCGCGTGCGGCTTGCTTACAATCAGGACATGATTTTTTATTCGTCATAAGACATTGTCTTTCGAATAGCTTTTTTCTGACTCTGGTGTTTTTTATCTTGTAAGCGTTTCTCTTTTTCCCGACGTGGCACTTTAGTCGGACGACGCTCTTCTGGAACGTTAAGAGCAATGTTTACAAATTCGTTCAGGTGCTCCAGGGCCACTTCTTTGTTTCTGGCTTGGGACCGCTCATCTTCAACATGAAGTACCAGCACGTCATTTTTATTAATCCGATTCGATAAACTGGTTCGGACAAGTTGCTTTTGATCTTCATCAAGCAGGCTGCTGGCACCCAGATCCCAACGCAACTCCACTCGAGAACTAGTCTTGTTTACAGCCTGACCACCAGCTCCACTAGCCCGCGACGCCTTAAAAACAACTTCGCTTTCAGGAATTTCAATCATACTCAACCATTATACCAGAAAGGCAGGGTCAAGGGACCCCGCCTATTTTATTTCTATCTACTTTCTACTATCTACTTACCGAATATAGCTCAACGGATTCACGGTTCGGCCGCCGACTCGGATCTCAAAGTGAAGGTGAGTTCCGGTAGAGCGTCCGGTGGTTCCGGTCTTTCCAAGATACTGTCCACCACTAACATGCTGACCGGTTGAAACACCAATCGAACTAAAGTGTCCGTAGCGCGTCTCATATCCGCCTCCATGATCAATAATAACCAACAGCCCATAACCACCCATCCAGCCCGAGTAAGTAACCACGCCATCCTTAGCAGCATAGTTGTTAGTGTTGTAATTTCCATCAATATCCAGCCCGCCGTGACGCCAACCATAATACTGAGTGATCACGCGCCAGTCGCTTGGCCAGTACCAACCGCCGCCAGAGTAGCTGCCGACCGAAGAAGAAGATGGAGCAGTGTAGGTTCCGCTAGAGTATGAAGAGGTCGTTGGCACGTAAGTTCGCTTTCGTCCCTCAGGAACAATAATCGTTTCTCCAACCATTAAATCATCTGCATTAGCCAGCCGGTTGAAAGCCAAGATCTTGTTTGTGTCGGCTTCATACTTTTTGGCAATCGAATCCAAAGTATCACCGCTGGCCACAGTGTGAACCACACCACTAATCGGTGGAACCTCAAGCTCGTCGCCGGGACGAATGTAACTCCAAGCAGTTAGATCATTGGCCCACAATAAAGTTGAAGTAGAAATTCCATAACTCTCAGCAATACCACTGATCGTGTCGCCTGGCTGAACCATATACTCGGTAACCTCGGTTCGTGGAGCCACACTTTCGCTGGCTTCACTAATCGTTGGAGCAACCAAAGCTCCACCACCAACCACAGCCGTAGCTTGTGGCCCAGCAGACAGATCAGGACTAGGATTAGTTTCCACTTCTAACAAACCTTCACCAAGATAGCTCGATGGTTCAAACGGACGAATCTCGTCTCCAGACTCAACAGTGATCTCTTCGTAAGAGCCGAGGTTGCCACGCGAAACCATGGCGTACAACGTGCTGCGCTCACCAAAATTCTCAGCCCGCACCTCACTACCACTAAAGTTGACCATACTTACTACCAGGGCCAGAAGAACGATCACCACATGAATGGTATAGCGATTAGATAATAGATAAACCACGTGATTCTTGGCTGGTAAGTAAACCTTGGCTAACTGGCGGCGAGTCAAAAAGCCTAAACGATACAACTGAACTACCACAGCGCGAAACAAAAATCGCCCCAACAAACGCAGCGGCCAAAAGACCACTTGCATAGTGGGTCGAGTTTTCTGTTTAATCACGACTAGCCCGCGCAACACAGCGAGCAAGAAGCGAACACCAAATTGTTTAACAGTTAGACTGATATAGTTACGATAAGAATCGTGACCAGGAGAATACAGGATTAATGATCAGGTGTCAATGACTGATGATCAATTATTCACTAAATTTAGCTAAAACAGAGTTTGATGGAAAGGCTTAAAACTCAAGCGGTGAATTGGACATGGGCCATGCTTCTGAATTGCGGCTTGGTGGGCCTCAGTTCCGTATCCTTTGTGCTGGTCAAACCCATATTCTGGATATTGCTCAGCAAAATCAACCATTAACCGATCACGAGTCACCTTGGCTATGATCGAAGCCGCAGCAATGGACTTAACTTTCCGATCGCCTTTAATAATATGCTTTTGAGGCAAAACTAGATCAGGCAACATCCACCCATCGACTAGAACAAAGTCTGCCACAGGTACCTGCTCAATCGCTCGTCGTAAAGCCATAAAAGTTGCCTGACGCAAGCCAAATTTATCAATCTCCTCCACTGAGGATCGTGACACTCCCACGGCCTGAGCCTTTTTCATGATCAATGGATACAGGCCCTCCCGCGCCTTTTCGGTCAACAACTTAGAATCTTTCACCTTTTTCAACCGAGAGTTAAGTGGAAAAATAACTGCTGCGGCTATCACTGGACCAGCCAAAGCCCCACAACCAACCTCATCAACTCCAACAATGGCGGTATACCCGGCTTCGAGTAAAGCTCGCTCTTCACTAAACGTTGGGGACTTCTTCATTGACATAAACATGGATCACCTCTATCATATTAACCGCATTTTAAAAAAATAAAAAGGTAAGTCTTAAATCTCACATATGAGCATAACTATCTATGCTGTTATCGCTGGAGTGCTGTCCATCTTGTATGCAGCTGCTTTGGTGCGATGGATCATGCGTCAACCCGCAGGAGAAGGGAAGATGAAAGGGATTGCTTTGGCTATCCAAGAAGGAGCCAGCGCCTACATGACTCGTCAATACACCGTGATCGGTTGGATCGGGGTGGTTGTTTTTTTACTACTCGGGTTTGGTCTCGGGTGGATGATTGCTTTAGGCTTTTTAGTCGGAGCAGTTTTTTCCGGAATCGCTGGAGCACTTGGAATGTTTGTTTCAGTTCGTGCCAACGTGCGCACTACTGAAGCTGCTAAGAAAGGGATGCTAGAAGCGCTTGCCGTGGCTGTTCGCGGTGGGGCTGTAACTGGTTTCTTTGTTGTTGGTCTTGGCCTGTTGGCTGTGGCTGGATTTTTTGCCCTGACTCACAACATCGATGCTTTGATCGGACTTGGATTTGGTGGTTCGCTCATCAGTGTTTTTGCTCGACTTGGTGGTGGAATCTTTACTAAGGCCGCTGATGTTGGTGCTGACCTTGTTGGAAAAGTTGAGGCTGGAATTCCTGAGGACGATCCTCGTAACCCAGCTGTGATCGCTGACAACGTTGGTGACAACGTTGGTGATTGTGCTGGTATGGCAGCGGATCTGTTTGAAACTTATGCCGTGACTATTGTAGCTGCCATGCTCTTAGGTAAACTCGCCTACGGTGACGTTGCCGCTGTTCTGGAGTTTCCATTAGCCATCGGAGCTATGGGAATCCTTGCTACTATTATTGGTGTCTTCTTCATCAAATTAGGACCAAAGAAAAATATCATGGGTGCCCTGTATAAAGGTCTGGCTGTTTCTGGAATCCTATCAGCTATTGGTTTCTACTTTGTTTCTAAGTGGATGATGGTTGGAATCGTGGATTTAAATCCTATCAACCTATTCTACAGTTCACTTGTTGGTCTGGTAGTAACGGCTTTCTTGATTGTCATAACTGAATACTACACTGGCACACAGTACAAGCCGGTTCAGAAAGTTGCTGAAGCCAGCCAGAGCGGACACGGAACTAATGTCATTGCTGGTCTGGCCCTGTCCATGCGATCAACTGCGTTACCTGTGTTTATTATCGCTATTGGTATCTTGGCTGCCTTCTCGTTTGCTGGTCTATACGGGGTAGCTATCGCTGCTGTAGCCATGCTTTCTTTGACCGGAGTAATCGTGGCTATCGACGCTTACGGACCGATCACGGACAACGCTGGTGGAATCGCTGAAATGGCTGAACTGTCCGAAGGTGTGCGAGCCATCACTGATCCTCTCGATGCTGTAGGAAACACAACTAAGGCCGTGACCAAAGCTTACGCTATTGGCTCTGCTGGTTTGGCAACTCTGGTTTTGTTCGGAGCCTATACTGAAGAACTAGTTCGACTTGGTCGTGACTTTACTTTTGAACTATCTGATCCAAGAATCATTGCTGGTTTATTTATCGGTGGTATTCTTCCATATCTATTTGCTTCGTTTGCCATGGAAGCGGTTGGAAAGGCTGCTGGAAAAGTGGTGGAAGAAGTGCGTCGCCAGTTCCGTGAGATCAAAGGAATCATGGAAGGCGAAGCTAAGCCAGAGTATGGTAAAGCGGTTGACATTGTGACTCGTGCCGCTATCTCCCAGATGGTCGTGCCTGCGTTAATTCCTATTGTTGCTCCAATCTTAGTTGGTTGGCTGCTTGGTCCAGAGGCTCTTGGTGGCATGCTCATCGGAGCTATCGTGACCGGAATCTTCTTGGCTTTGTCTATGACTGCCGGTGGTGGTGCTTGGGACAACGCTAAGAAGTATATTGAGATGGGTAACTTTGGCGGAAAGAAGTCTCCAGCCCATGACGCTGCGGTCACCGGCGACACTGTTGGTGATCCATACAAGGACACAGCAGGTCCTGCCATTAACCCAATGATCAAAATCCTGAACATCGTCGCTCTCCTAATTGTCGCGCTGATTGTGTAGGGAATGACAAACTTTAGTTTGTCCTAGTCAGAAATTAAAGACGGGGCCACGCCCCGTCTTTTG
This sequence comes from uncultured Gammaproteobacteria bacterium, assembly GCA_964480695.1. Taxonomy (GTDB): domain Bacteria; phylum Patescibacteriota; class Patescibacteriia; order UBA9934; family CAZDDW01; genus CAZDDW01. The sequence continues at coordinate 10,800 of CAYZPO010000022.1, forward strand.
GTTGACAGGAAACAAAAAGTGTCTTAGAGTGTGGGACCAGAACCTTCAACTACCGGGGGAGAGCATGCAGACAGCCAAGAATATTTTGCATCCTGGCACGTTCAACTTCCCGGTTCTTGAACGCTGGGAAGAAGAGGAGCTAGCTCGTCGTTTCAAAGAAGAACGGAACCTAGACGCGCGAGACCGGCTCATTCAGTGCAATCTTCGAGGCGTTGCCAAGATTGCTATGGAATATCACGACCGCGGTGTTTCTTTTGAAGACCTGCTTCAAGAAGGCAGCCTGGGCTTGTATCGAGCAATAGAAAAATTCGACCCGGATCGAGGAGTGCGCCTTCTCAGCTATGCCGGCTGGTGGATTCGGGCCTATATGAAAGAGGCTATTCTTAAACAGCGCTTTCTGGTAAGAATTGGCACCACTCAAAATCAGCGGACAGTTTTTAGTGGTCTAGGCAAGGCTCGGCTCTGGTTGATCAAAGAGCACCCAGAAATAACCGATTCGGAGCAGCAGGCCATGCTCATGGCCGAACATCTTGAGGTCCCGCTAAAGGACTTTTTAGAAACCGCCCAGCGCCTGGACGGAAAAGATTTGTCTCTCAATGCACCCATCGACGACAATGGCAGCGGCTGCTTCTTGGACAAACTCGAGAGTGGCTGCCCTGAGCCTGACGAAGTTCATGCTGCCACCCAGTGTAGCCAACAAGTGCGCATAGCCCTTTCTGTCTTAACCCCTAGGGAAAGCCTTATCATTCAAGAACGACTTTTGGTTCAAGAAACCCAGACCCTTGAAGAGCTTGGTCAGGTGCTGGGCATTTCCCGAGAACGAGTGCGCCAGCTTGAGGTGCGGGCCAAAGAAAAACTACGGCCAGTTCTGGCTGACCTGGCCAACGACATGGCCGAATTCTAACTGAGCGGAGCCCCCTGGCTCCGCTTCTCCTTTTCTTAAGAATTGACACTTTAGGCAAAATCCCGTACACTCCGCGCGTAACTAAACTATTTTATGTCACAATCTACAATCGAAAATCCGTCTAAAAACCTGGTGAAGCTGACGATCACCGTTCCGGTGGAGGAAATGCAACCAATGTTAGAAAAGGCCGCGGCCGCACTTTCTGAGGAAACAACTATCGAAGGGTTTCGTCCGGGCAAGGCCCCATACGACGTAGTTAAAAATCGCGTTGGAGAAATGAAGATCTACGAAGCTGCTCTACAGGACGTTGTTCGTAAGAGTTACATCGAAGCTGTTGACGAGCACAAGTTAGAGGTTGCTGGCGAACCAAACATCAAAGTCGAAAAAATGGCCCCAGGTAATGATCTTGAATATACAGTCGAGGTTTCCTTAATGCCAAAGATCACCAAGATGGCTGATTGGAAAACCTTGTCAGTTGATAAAAAGACAGTCGAGCCGTCAGACAAGGACATTGATCAGGCTCTTAAAGACCTACAGCGCATGCAGATCAAAGAGATCCGCGAGGACAAAGATAAAGCCGCAACCAAGGACCACAAGGCAGTAATCAACATGAACATCAAGCAAGGTGGTGTGCCGATCGAGGGTGGGCAAGCCACGAACAACGCTGTGTACCTGTGCGAAGATCATTATATCCCTGGATTTTGCGACGAAATCATCGGCATGAAAGAAGGAGACAAGAAAACTTTTACTTTGAAATTCCCAGACACTCACTTTCAAAAAACCGTTGCTGGCAAAGATGTTGAGTTTGATGTGACAATGAACGAACTGTTCCGCTTAGAGCGCCCTGAAATCGATGACAAGTTGGCTGCCACTCTTGGACAAAAAGACATGGCTGGTCTTAAAAAAATAATCAAAGACAACCTGCAGATGGAAAAGGACCGCGAAGAAGCCATGCGGCAGGAGCGAGCCATGCTGGAAGCAATTTCGAATAAATCTGAGTTTGAAGATGTTGCTGATGCCTTGGTTAACGAAGAGGTGCACAAAATGGTTCATGAAATTCAGCACAACGTTGAACAGCAAGGTGGTGTGTTCGAAGACTATCTCAAATCAATTGGCAAAACTTTGGGTGAGATGAAACTAGACTTTGCTCCTGAGGCCCTTGTCCGGATCAAAGTTGCTCTGGTTATCCGTGAGATTGCCAAACAAGAAGGAATTGAAGTAGACGAAAAAGAAATTGATGCTGAGCTAGATAAGTTGGCTGAACGATATGAAGACAAAGAAGCCAAAAAACAGATTTATACTCCAGCCAATCGTGAATATGTGGCTGCAATGATGAAAAATCGTAAGGTTATCGAACTTCTCAAGGAAAACATGCTAAAATAGCATCATGCTATTTGGAGCTCATGTTTCAATTGCTGGTGGTGTGTTTAATGCCCCGGCTAGCGCAGCCTTGCTCGGCTGTGAAGTTTTCCAGATCTTCACCCGATCTCCACAAGGCGGCCCAGCACCAAAACTGACTCCAGAGATTTTAGAACAATGGCAAACTGAATTAAAAAAACATAATATGGCGCGTGTTTATGTACATGCGCCATATTATTTGAATTTAGCTTCGGGTAAAAAATCAACCCGCTCAGCCACAGCGCGCGTAGTGCGCGAGGACCTGGAACGAGCCAGCCTGCTCCAGGCCGAATCTCTGATGTTTCATATCGGCAGCGCCAAGGACGTATCACAAAAACAGGCCGAGACTTACGTGATTGAAGGGTTAAACAAAATCATGGACGGATACTCTGGCCCAGCCCAGCTCTTGATCGAGAACTCGGCCGGGGCCGGCATGATTATGGGCGACACGTTCGAAGAGATCGCCGCTTTCATCACTGGCGCTGAGCGCGGCAAGGAAATCGGGGTGTGCTTGGACACTCAACATTCCTTTGCTTCTGGATACGATCTGCGCGACAAAGCCGCTGTTAACAAGGTGATTAAAGAGTTCGACAACACGGTCGGACTAAAACATTTATCTCTGCTCCATGCCAATGACTCGAAAACTGAGCTCGCCTCGCACAAAGACCGACATGAACACATCGGGGCAGGTGAAATCGGCCAGGCCGGGTTCGAAGCGCTGGTTCAACATCCTAAATTAAAAAAACTCGACATGATCCTAGAAACTCCGTATGCTGATAATGATGGGGGAGTGAAAAAAGACCTCAAAATCCTTAAGTCTTTTCGTGATAAATGATATGCCCGAAGAGTTGCCTGAACGACATCCAAAAGTTGGTCTGGGAGTTTTAATACAAAACGACAACGGGTGTGTCCTCATGGGATTACGCAAAGGAGAACATGCCGGCGGGGTTTGGAGTTGTCCAGGAGGCCACCTACGGTTTGGTGAAACTGTATTCGAGGGGGCGGCTCGCGAAGCCCAAGAAGAGGTCGGTCTAAGTGTAGGCGACTTAGAGCTCGTTTCAATTAGCGATGAGATGCGTTATATCGAAACCGAGGATAAGCATTATGTAATCGTGGGAATTCGGGCCCGGTCTTTCCAAGGTGTGCCCAAAACGATGGAGCCGGACGTGTTCGAAGAATGGCAGTGGTTTGACCTTGATAATCTGCCAGAAAATATGCTCGAGGGCTCAGAACAAATGATTGATAGTTTTAAAAATAATAAAATTTATAATCCGTAAAATATGTCCAAAGAACTTGTGGGAGCAGGGGGGCTGCTCAAAGAGAGCTGGCGCCTGCTCATGGCAAACTTCACGGAGTATGCCAAACTAGTCACGATCATGGTCGTGTTCGTGGTCATTTACATGGCCGGATTTGGTATTATGGCCCTGGCCAACGACGGTGCTGGCCTAATGGCTCTGGGTGCAATCGTGGCTGCGATCGGTTATATTGCTCTGATCTTGTCCAGCCTGTGGATCGATATCGTCTTTGTCGAGATGTCTGACCGCTTCGCTGACAAGAAGAAATATGTCTGGCGCAAGATTAAAACCATCGATACCTGGAGTCTGGTGCTACAAAACTTTTTAGCCACCACGATTTTCGGCGGCCTGGTCTTGCTCGGCGGCCTGGTTTTTATTATTCCAGGTGTTCTGTTTTTTGTCTGGTTTATGTTCTTTAAGTACGCGGTGTATTTGGAGCGAAAATACGATTTGAGTGCCTTGCAGTTTAGCTATCAGATCGTACGTGGACGCTGGTGGAAGACGTTCTGGCGTTGTTTGGTTTTCTTTGTTTTGCTGTGTGTTTACTTCGGAGTTTCCATGGCCATCATCGCTGGCATAGGTGCTGGCTTTACGGCCCTATCTGAGCTGGCTGGAACTATTGCTTATGTTGTCTTGATGGCTGCATTCTACGCGACCGTGTTTTATCTGTTCAGCCCGATCGCTGTTTTGTATCCAGTACTAATGTATCGCGACCTAAAGAAAACAAAATAGTGTGCGCCTGACTGTTCATGTTCAGCCGAACTCGAAACAAACTAAGGTGGTGGGTTGGTTTGATGACAGCTCTGTCAAAATCAAAGTCACTGCTCCGCCACGAGAAGGGAAGGCAAACAAGGCCCTGATCGAATTCCTGGCCAAGCGACTCAAGATCGCTAAAACATCAATCGACCTAGTTCGAGGACACACGAACGTGATCAAACACTTCGACCTCCCCTTGCCAGCCGACCAGGTCCGTGATAACTTGACCATTGATAATTGATTATTGATCATTGTTCTATGGGCTGTTGTGGAGAAGGTGTCTGCCCTGAATGCAAGGCAGACCCATGTACTTGCGACAAAAAGGCCTGCTGTCCTGAATGTAAGGATGGCGGCGAATGCAAGTGCGAATAACCCGGCGAAGCCGGGTAAACAAAAAACGCGCCCCTTCGGCGCTTTTTTGTTTTCCTCATTCGTCATTCCTCATTCGTCATTTTTCCTGGAACCTCGTCGTTTCCACCGTGAGACCAGGGATGGCAGCGGAGGAGGCGCCAAACGGTCAAAAGACCACCCTTGATCATGCCGTGGCGTTCGATAGCCTGATATCCGTACTCGGAACAACTTGGATGAAATTGACAGTATCCGTTTGGAAACAAAAACCGCGGCGGGCCGTGGTCAAAGGACAGGGTTTTCTGATACGCCCGAATAGCTAAAAGAGCGCTAATTTTAGGCAAGTTACGCATGCTATTTATAAAATGGAACCTTTTTTAATAGCTCTAGCGTTGCTGCCTCAAGCTCGGCCTGGGTTTTGCCCAGGGCCTTTTGACTCACGATTAAAACCAGGTCATTGCCTGGCTTAAATCGATTAAGGCGTAAACGAAGCGCCTCTCGAACCTGACGACGCAACCGATTTCGTACCACCGCTTTCTTAGACACCTTAGTGCCCACCACTACGGCGGCCCGGAAAACCCCTGAATCGTTCTTTTTCCATTTGGCCCCACAAATAGAACCGTAAGCGCCCTGACCCTCCTTAAAAAATTCTCCTTGGGGAGCATATTTACTTGCCTTTTAATGACACAGTAAGACTCTTGCGCCCTTTGGCTCGGCGGCTCTTAAGCACGTTCTGGCCGCTTTTAGTCTTGGATCGGGCCCGAAAACCATGAACCTTAACACTGCGTCGTTTCTTTGGCTGATATGTTCTTTTTGGCATATTGGTAATTATTTCAAAATATGATAGCAACGGGCGGTATTATACACAGAACATCCCCAAAAAATCAACCCATCTGCCCACTATCCACCCACTTGCCCACATGTGGATATTTGTTATATAGTACCACAGCTGAAACAT
>CAYZPO010000023.1:0-15359 GCA_964480695.1 uncultured Gammaproteobacteria bacterium
TCCTTGAAGGAATCTTCCTAGACCCATCACAGTCACTTTTTTATCTTTGAAATCTAAAGTTTTCATAAGAAAATAAGAAACTAAGAAAATAAGAAAATAGTCTCAGGTTTATTTTTTTATTTTATTATTTTTTTAATTTTTTATTAGAACCTCCCCAACCGATACATCAGTCGGACCCAGGCCATGGCCTTACCGACTTGATAGAACATTTTTATGTAATCAACAATTCCCTGCTGCCAACCGACTTTTTCATATTTTCGCACAATGGTCAAGCCTGGAAGTTTGACTGAGCCGTACTTTAGTTTGCGTGAGCGGCAGAAATAATTAAAAGCAGATTCGATCATAAAGCCTTTCATAAATTTGGGATCGATATTCTCGATCACAGATCGACGCATAGCTCGTTCCCCACTGATCAACGGCAGTTTAGAACCGATAGCCATGGCTAGACTTCCTCGGTCACGCAACCCAACGTTCATGGCTCGAGCTCCGTTAACTACTGGAAGAACCAAACGGTCGACATGATCAGTCTTGAAACCAACTAGATCTGCGTCACAAAACAAAATCACATCCGCATCAGTTTTGGTCAGACCAAACAACATTGCCCCGCCTTTGCCAAGTTGCTCTGGGGTCTCGTGGATAATCGCCTCTTCTCCTTCAGCCTCTCGGACAGTATCATCAGTTGAACCATCAGAAATTACAAGCACCTCATCAACGTTGGATGAGGCTTTAACAACTTTAACCACTGAGGCAACAGTAGTCTCTTCGTTGTGAGCTGGAATAATTGCGGCAACACTTGGTCGTTGCATAATTACTGTCGAATAGTTATTTCGTACATCACTTGTTCGAGATTCCTGAGATTCTTTTTGGCTTGATCGAATTTAGTACGCAGGTAACCACTGAGATCCAAGCTGAGTAGAAACTCAATCACTTCTTCAACAGTGACTTTGGCTGCTTCGACCGATTCATATCGTCCAGCTGTAGCTTCGCGAATAGCGTAGCGGACAACCTCACCGGTAGCATCAGACAGGGCCGCGAGATAAGTTCCATGATCCATAACTCTCTTTTCCAACTGGCCAAAGTGCCCTGTTTTTAAAAACTGCTCAAACAACAAAGCTTCAGCATATTCCTCTAACGCAGCTTTATACGCTCCTTCATACCGCAACGCTGGCCAGGTTTTGAACTTGGCCTCGCACTCTTTGAAAATTTTATCAGCGTCTTTAATCCTCTTTATGGCTCCAGGAAGATCATTGCGGTGCATGGCAAAGATAGCCCGCTTTGAATTTGAAAGCGCGCCGTTAGCTCGCCCGATTATTTCTCGACGCAGAGCCTCATAAGTCCCATGGGCTTTTCCCACATCACGAAACGTATTTGTATTCTTTTTCTTTGGCATATTTCAATTCTGATATGGAAGGCTGAAGCCTTCCGCTACACAAACAAAATGGTAACCCATAGCTATGTGTAGCGGAACCCTTTAGGGTTCCATTTTGTTATAAATCATTTAAATTATGAACGAATGATCCTAAGTATGGATAATCTCGCCAATCCTCTACTAATCCGTCTTTAACTGGATTTTCAAACACGTATTGCATTACTCTCGAGGTGCTCTCATGACTTCGGACTACTCGATCGTCAAAACTTTTCTGCCATAACTTTTTTCGATATTTTTGTTTATACCAATATCCAGTCTTTTGTTTAAACAACGAAATAAACTTAATTAAATCTAGGTCAAAATCTTGAGGTTCAACAAACAGGTGTAAGTGGTCCGGCTCAAAACAATATGCATTAACGTCCCAATTCAATTGTCCAGCAGCGTTACGAAGTTCTTGGACCATTTTAACGGCCATATTCTTCTCTGTAAAAATTTTCGAATTCCCTTCTGTACAAATGGTGATCAAGAAACGTCTTGGCTCTTTATAAACACTGCGATCGAGTCTATTGGTCTTACGTCGAAAAAAGCTCATACGACATGGAAGGCTAAAGCCTTCCGCTACACAGACCGTGCACGATGTTGTTTAACAATAAAAAACCATTTAGCGACTTCGATTGCTACTAGTTTAACACAAGCAATCGCCAGCAGTAAAAGCCAATCATTTAAGTGCAACGGGACGAGTTCGAAGATATGTTGAAAGAACGGATGAGACACAGCCATAACCTGAAGCAAAAAACCAGCGATCACTCCGATAACAAGCCATTTGTTGGAAAAAGGATTGATGTGAAAAATACTGTGGCGGAAACTCTTGATGGCAAAAACGTACAACAGTGAGTCAATGGCGATCGCAGTAAAAATGATCGTGCGCACGTATTCGATCTCGTGAGCACCGAGGAGCCATAAGAAAATTCCCAGCAAACCAATATCAGTGATAATCCCGATTAAGAAAATTAAAATCTTCATCTCTCGATTCAAAATCGGTTCCTTGCGTGGTCGCGGCGGCTCTTTCATCACATCCGGCTCTCCTGGTTCTAAAGTCAAAGCCATGCTTGGAAAACCGTCGGTGATCAGATTAATCCATAAAATATGGGCAGGTAACAACGGTAAAGGTAAACCCATGAGCACAGCCGATCCGATCAAAACAATCTCTGTAAAACTGTCTACGAGTAAATATACCGTGACTTTACGAATATTATCAAAGATAACCCGCCCCTGTTCAATTGCTGCCACGATCGTGGTCAAAGCGCCATTGATCAAAACCACGTCTGCTATAGATTTTGTTACTTCGGTTCCGTTTCCCTGAGCTACTCCGATATCTGCCGCTTTCAACGCCGGAGCATCATTAACTCCATCACCGGTCATGGAAACAACCTCACCACGCGCTCGCCAGGCCTGCACGATGCGAACTTTGTGCGCTGGCTCCACTCGAGCATAAACATCCACGTTGACCACGTGTTGAGCTAACTCTTCGTCCGACAGTTTATCTAACTCCGGACCGATCATTATTCTCTCACGCTCACCACCTACTCCGACTTCTTTGGCAATAGCTGCAGCTGTGTCCGGATGATCACCAGTGATCACCACCGTACGCACCCCAGCAGCCCGAGCTTTAGCAATTGTTTCTTTAGCATCCGAACGAATTGGATCCCGTAGACCAAAGAAACCTGCGAAAGTCAACTCGCTAAGCTGATCAGTTGTCAGTTGTCGGTCATCAGTTTTCAGTTTTCGAAAGGCTACGGCGAGAACACGTAATCCCCGACGAGTCATCTGCTCTGCCTCTGCCAGTAGCTTCTCCATATCATCAACCTGACATAATTCCAGCACCCGCTCCGGAGCCCCTTTCAATAGGATCGCTTGACTATCTTCCCACTCATGTAACGTGGCCATGTACTTATACTTTGAATCAAACGGAATCTCGTCCAGTCGCGGATACGTTTGCTCAAGTTCACTTTTAACTAATCCGGCTGATAACGCTGCTCGCATTAATGCAGCTTCAGTTGGGCTTCCTTCAACTTTCAGTTCTTCAAGTTCTTTGTCCTCATCTCCAACCACAGCATCATTACACAATAAAGCAATTTGATGAGCCAGGTCTTTATCTTCAGCAACCATGTCTGTAACAGCCATACGCGCTTCAGTGATCGTCCCAGTCTTGTCAGTACAGATAACGGAAACACTACCCAAGGTCTCAGTCGCGACTAATTTACGAACCAACGCTCGTCGTCGCAAAATCCGCTGCATACCAATAGCAAAAATCACAGTCACAGCAACCAGCAAACCTTCAGGTACAGCAGCCACGGCTAGAGCAACCGAAGTTAAGAACATTTCAAAAATGTCACGACCGGAAATAATTCCAACCAAAAAGATCAGAACAGAAACAACCACAAAAATTATTGTCAAAAACTTTGCTAACCGAGCCAACTGCACCTGTAACGGTGTGTCTTCCTCTTTAGTTTCCGCTACTAACAGGGCAATTTTTCCTAATTCAGTTTTGACTCCAGTAGTTACAACCACTGCCTCGCCTCGTCCACCAGTGGTCACCGTACCAGCGTAGAGCATACTTGTTCGCTCTGCTAAAACAGTTCCAGCTATTACTGAGTCAACTGACTTTTTGATTGGCAATGATTCACCAGTAAGAGCAGCTTCGTTCGTTTCCAATAAAATCGATTCAATCATCCGAGCATCAGCAGCGATATGATCACCGGCTTCTAGAATTAAAATATCACCAGGCACCACAGCTCGAGCCGAAACTGATATCTCAGATCCACCTCGTCGCACTCGCACCACTGGCTTAACTAAGGATCGCAGATGATCTAAGGCCTTACTGGCTTTGAATTCCTGAATAAATCCAACCAGAGTATTAACTACTACCGCAGCCGCAATCACTCCGGCATCAATCAAATCACCAAAAAACAAACTCACCGCTGCTGCGAAGAGTAGAATATACATGAACGGACTTTTGAACTGCTGTAGTAAAATAATCAACCACCCGGGAGCTTTTTCCCGAGGTAGTTCATTTGGTCCAAATTTTTCGTGTCGAGCTTTGACTTCTGGATTAGACAATCCATCTGCCCTTGAATTCAAACTTCTTAAAACCTGGTTTGAACTCAGCTCATGCCAATGTGACATATCAATGTCGGATACTTCGATAAGTTTCTTCAGTCCGCTCCACAATCTTGTCCCAACTAAAATTGTCGATCATCCACTTCTTCAAATCCTTGGCTGTTTGCTTGACCATCTTTGGATCATTCTCAGCTGCTTGCAACTGTTTAGCCAGATCTTTCACGTTCTTGTTTCTGAAACGCAACCCCACATGATCGATCGCTTCTAGGTTCTCCGGAATGTCCGAGACCAACACAGCAGTGCCAAAACTCATGGCCTCAAGCACTGAAACCGAAAGTCCTTCAGATTCTGACGGCTGTATATATAAATAGCTGTGAGCGAATAACTGTTTTAACACGTCCCCAGTTTGGAAACCAACAAACTTAATGTTCGGATTTCCGGCCGCGCGTTTTTTTAACTCTTGCACGTAAGCATCAGTATGAGCCGACCCACCAGCGATCACAAGTTTCTTTTTAGTCTTGGTTTTTTGAAATGCATCAATTAAATAATGTAGTCCTTTGTGTGGCACAAACCGACCAGCATAAAAAAAGTACTCGCCCTTTTCCAGTCCTAACTTTTCAATCTCGTCCGTCTTACGCACCACATGCGGCACTGCTCCATTAGGAATATAAATTACTTGGCGGTGATAGTATCGGCGACAGAACACTTGAATCGTGTGGCTCACGGCAATACAAGCATTCGGAAACCAAGCCGAAGCAAACTCTCCAAAGTGTAAGTAAAGCCGACCAAAGATGCTCCACTTAGTATGAAACCGGTCCTGAGAATGAAAAGTAACCACAACCTTTGATCGTGGCTTAAACAAACGCGGGATCCAGGACAGAGTCGCTGGACCTACTCCGTGATAATGAATGATGTCGTAATTTCGAAATAGCGCATGCAGGCTGGCCAAGAATGTGTGGCTGATGGCTTCGAGGTTCTTGCGGTAGATCGCTGGTAAGAAAATAAGTCGAACACCGTTGATGATCTTCGGCTTCTTGCCTTGATGATAATCCTTGCGCGCATACACAAAAACCTCATGCTCGCGCTCAGCGAGCCGAGTGGACAAAATTTCTACGTGCGATTCAATTCCTCCGGCGCGTCCACCCTTAACTCCGATCGTTTTTTGCCCAATCATGGCGATTTTCATATTGATTCTATTTTACCATAAAAATGAAGACAGCGTGCCCTTGACCCAAGAAGAGTCAAAAGACACGCTGTCGAAGAAGAAAGGACTGAGCGCCGAGTAGGCGCTAGGAGTTGGTGAACTTGGCCTTGACGTGCGGACCGTTGGTCATGAAGTTCCGCAGGCCGATGCCGCAGTCAGCCAGCTGAGCCACCTGGCCGGACATCTGGCGCTCGATGGCCAGGGCCTGATCCAGCGGTTCGGCCAGACCAAGCTGAACGGCCGAGACCAGGATCTTGTCCACGGCCGGGCTCAGGTGACCGATGTCCTGGTCGACATCGAAAACGCTGCTGTCCACGTCCATCGGTGCCGGATCCATCGGCCGGAGCTGGAAGTCGTTGTCCGGATCGGCGTGCTGGTGGATCAGGGCGATAGCCGTTTCCAGCGGGTTGTCCGTGAGCACGTCGGCCCATCCGTATTCGAGCGCGGTCTGGGCGTTGATCGGACGTCCGGTGCGCAGCATCTCCAGGGCCCGCTTGACCCCGACCAGCACCGCCAGGCGCTGGGTGGCCCCGAAGCCCGGGATGATCCCCAGGTTGACCTCAGGCTGACCGACCACGGTCTTGGGCCCGATAGAGCGAGCCCAGCAGCACTGGGCGAACTCGGAGCCACCACCCAGGGTCAGTCCGTTACCAGCGAAGACCACGGGCTTGGACATGGCCTCGATCCGGAGCGTCAGCTGCTGCCCCAGAATCGGGAACTGTTCGAAGGCCTGGGACGGGTCGTCGGCCTCGAGCTGACGAACCAGCTCCTTGACGTCCGCGCCAGCGAGCGTGCCGTTCCATCCCTGGAAGACCACACCCTTATCGACCCGCTCATCGTGGTCGAGCAGGTTGAGGGCTTCGCCCATCTCCGCGATCACCTTCGAGGACAGTGCGTTCAACGCCTCCGGTCGGGTCACGGTGAGCATGGCCACGCCGTCATCACGGATCTCCACCTGGACGTCGTTGGGGCAGGTCGGCAACGTCGACTCGCCGAAGCCGGTGCCGACCAGCGCATCCGGACCCTTGAATGTGGCCAGACCCTCGTCACTGACGATGCCCCACATGCGGCGCATCTCGTCCACGCCGAGCTCGTTAGCCATCTGGATCGGACCCACGCGGAACTGGAACGCCTGCCGGCAGAGCCAGTCCAGCCAGAAGGGCGAGATGACCTGGTTCTCGACCAGGTTCAGGCCCATTCCGCAGTAGAGGCCCAGGACGCGATCACGGACACGCTCCTGCAGCGCGTCATCGATCTCGATCTTGCCCATCTGGCGCGGATCGAAGTCTGGAAGCCACGGATCGCTCCCCTGGTCGTGCAGGCGCGTGGGAGCCTCGCCGATCGCACCGAAGAGAACCTCCTCGTACATCCGCTCCAGGCAGCCGTAGGAGAGCACGTTGGCCGGCAGACCACCCGGGCTGTTCCGGGTGATGTAGTCGTGGACCAGGAAGGCCCCGCCACCACCCAGGGTGCGGGCCAGGGCCACGTTGAGGTGCTCCACCGTGCCGAACTCGGCCTCGAGCATGCGCACGGCCGCGTCGATGATCGGCAGGAAGATGGCGTTGCCGCCGAGCAGGGTCGAGTCACCGACCGGGATGGGCACCTTGCCCATGGTATCGATGGCCAGCTGGTGCACGAGACGCGTCTGCGCCTCGTCCGCCATCGGGTTGCACACTTCCAGCGGCAGAGCCTGCCAGGCGCGGAAGAAGGGGTGCATCAACCAGCACTGTCCCGGACGCAGGGCGTCCGCGGCGATCTGGTCCCAGCGCAGCGAGGACGAGGTGAACCCGATGACACAGCCGTCACTGACAGCCACCTCAATGTCATGCAAGATCCGCTGCTTCAGGCCCAGATCCTCGGTGGCCGACTCGACCACCAGCCGGCAGGTGGCCAGCGTGTCGTAGTCCAGGGTGTAGACGATCCGGCCCAGCAGAGCAGCGCCCTGATCCTGGGTCATCTTGCCCTTGCTGACCGCCTTGGCCACCATGGCCTGGTGGCGCTCGCGACAGCTGTCCAGCTGCTTCTGCTTGATGTCCACGAGCACGATCTTGTCATCACCTCGGCCGAGCTTCATCAGCATGGCGTAGGCCATGTCTCCGCCAATGCCACCAGCACCGACCACTCCAGAAACGATGTTCATTCTGCGTCCCTCCCTAAAGGGAAACGGGCTAAAAAGCCCTGTGTTTACAATTTGGAACGTTCGTTCCTCCGGCCAGAGATTGCCACAATTTCGCCAAGAAGTCAATAAATCTTGACGAATTCAGCTTAACTGCTAAGATGGGCTAAACCCATGGCTTTGGGAGGCACCATGCCCCGCCTTATCGTGCTCATGTTCACCCTGACCCTGGCTTTCACCCTGACCCTGCCAGCTCTGGCCCAATCGACATCGTCCACCGAGGACTACTGGAAAGAGCAGAAGCAGACCATCTGCCCGCTGGTGACGACACCACTGTCCCTGGCCAACACCCTGGCCATGCAGGATGAACTCTACCGCAAGCTGTATGCACATCTAGAAAAGATGGAGCAAGACCTTCAGCCGTTGCGGGCAGAGGCCGAGTACCTGCTGGCAGAACATGACCTGACTCCAGCCGGGGTACAGGCAGTCAATGGAGTGATCCAGGTTCACGACGAGCTCCAAGCCGAGATGACGCGCTTGGCGTCCGTGATGGAGGAGATCTCAACCGAGTACCACGATCTGGATCGTTCGTCAATGGACACGAGTCAATCCGAACAGATGCAGACTCGCTGCAATGAGCTGTTCGACCGATACATCAGCGACAACAACACGGCCCTGGAAGTGGCGATCACTCAGACCGAGGCCTTGGAGCCATTACTTCAATCATACCTCGAAACCAGAGCTAACACTCTGCAGGGTCCCCCGTAAACTCGGACCAACAACCCAACGAAACCGCACCTTCTCCAATCCTTCCACAACAAACAACCGCCCGGTACGACGCCAGGCGGTTGATGTGTTTTTAAATTGTTTTTGAGACTATTCTTCTGAAGCTGCTTTGGTCGCATGCAAAGTTCCGTCCGGATGTTCTGGGGGTGAGTAGATCGTGTACAGCTTTAGCTTCTCTGAGTCTGAAGTGTTGATCACGTTATGATCAGCTCCGGCTGGGACGACTACGCTTACTCCGTCAGCGAGTTCGAATTCTTCGCCATCAACTACAGCCTTTCCTGTTCCAGCTTCTACTCGAAAAAACTGATCATGGTCATCATGGACCTCAGCCCCGATCTCCTCCCCGGGTTGCAAGCACATGACCACTAACTGGCTCTTTGGGCCAGTGAACAAAACCTCGCGATAATTTTCGTTCTCCAGAGTCTTTTGCTCCAGATTAACATTATATCCGCTCATAATATTATATTTATAGAATTAAACTGCTTCTAGTCGTTCAAAACGAGAACGAACAGCAGCGATTTCTGCTTCGTGCCGATTTATCAAAGATAAAAAGCCATCGATTTTGTTGTAAAGCGCTCCTTGCATAGTTTCAAGACAACTAACTCGTTTATCAAGACCTTTAATATCTGACTTCATGTCAATGATCTCGGATATCATTTTGTCTTGATTCTGTTCCAAATTAAGAACTACTGACAATACTTTATCAATTTTTTCCTGAACGTTCATAGTCATTTTATTTTAAGATAAATTAACCGAACCGTCAATCAGGTCATTAGGCAAAAAATAAAACTCCCCATTTAATTGGGAGTCTATTTCTTTTCTAACAAATATTTTTGGTTCTGTCAAGAGATCTTGCCAACCCAGCAAAATTATGTTATAGTCTGGCCTACAAATAAAAAACAAGCGCCGGTAGCTCAGTGGTAGAGCAGAGGCCTTTTAAGCCTAAGGTCGTGGGTTCGATCCCCACCCGGCGTACCAAAAACTTCCTAGTTTCGACTGGGGAGTTTTTGTTTTGTTTATCTTGACAACCGAGTATAAAATTGCTAGAGTCTGGCCAGCTTGTCAACACTGTTCCTGTGGGAGGACGCATATGTCTCGAAAGAAGGTTGTTTTCTGGTGGGTCTGCTTCGAACCTGAGGGCCTGACTGCGACTAGGGATGAAGAAGAGGCCCTGGGTCAGCTGGCTGACGGAGTCCTGACTGGACTTCATCCCAAGGTGCTCGTGGCTACGGATGATCGCATCAGCCGCAATGGGGCCAGGGTTCTGCGCCGCAGTCTCGGCGTGACCGACCTGCCCGAATACAATTTCTGGATCGATCCCCTGCTCAGCTTCGATCACCTGCGGCCGCTGACCGGCGTGCCCAGCTTCCAGGACCAGCTCCGGGAGATGCTCGAAGGCCGTGAGGATCGTGGTGTCTGGCCGGCCATCAGGGCCGTGAAGAACACCTGTGTTCCCTGGGCCCGGGCCCTGGGCTTCTACTACGACGCCTTCATGCGCGACAACGCCAGGCGCCTGCTCGAGATATATCCGGACGACGATCAGATCGTCGTTCTGGGCGTGACCCGAGCGCCCGGTCCTGAGCTGGCCCACCCGGATCCCGGCTTCAGCGACAAGCTGATGCGCCACCTCGAGGTGATCCGGGTCACCGTCGGCAAGGACGAGTGTCTGTACTTCGACTACCCGAAACCGTAACACCGCCCCGAAGAAGGGGGGTCTAGCATGAGCCTGAGAGCAATCAACATGATCGAGATCACGTTCCAGATCCTGTTCCCGCCCCAGAGTCGAGGACGGATCGGATCCTTTCTGTTCCACCCACTGACCGAATTCGGTGTCAAGCAGCTGAGCGACACGATTCGAGTTCACCTTAGCCAACAACCACTGTCGTCGACCATGTTCCTGAGCCAGAAGTCGCGTCGCGCCTGGGGCACGGCCAGAGTCTTGGAAGAAAAGGTCCGGCGCCTCTATTACACGAACGATCCGAGCGAACTGGACGAGCCCTGCATGCGGTTCGAACATCGTTGGCTGCTCGGACACGGTCCCAGCTTCCGCATCGGTCTGCAGCAACTGGCAGTCGAGCGAGCTCGAGCCATCAAGGTAAATCGACAAGCTGGCCTGTCTGGCGCCCTCGCCCCATCCGAGATGTTCGTCGTGGCTCCCTCCACCTCGGCTGCCCGCTGGCTCATGACCCGCCCCAACGGACACTACCCGAACGAGGGCGACATCATGACCGTGGTCATGGAAGTCGATCCGGACACTTGGCAGATCAAGATTCCGGTTGACGGATCCACGATCCACGCCTGCCCGGCCGTGGCCTAGGCCAATCGGATTCCCTGGTCCATTCTTTCCCCCGCTCCTTCCCTACGTCTCCCGACCGCGCTCTGCGCTGGTCGGGATTCTGCTTTATTTAAGCTCAGCTGTTGTAAATCTTACAATTGACAATAAGGTGGGTTCATGCTATTATATTCTGTCAGTTAAGCTAAAAGTGATATTTTAAGTGGCTGGTTTAAGTCCAAACCAACCCCTTAAAATGCCGCTTTTGGCAGAAATTGGACCGTACAGAGCACCCCCCTGGAGACATAACGATGAGCACGCGCTACGTAACTTTCACCTTCTGGCGACATGGCGAGAAGGATGGCGACGCCCTGACCGAGCTGGGCTTCCAGCAGATGCGCGACGGGTTCCGTTGCCACCTGGGTGACGTGAAGCCCGAGGAAATCGTCGAGGCCCTGGCCACGGACAAGAACCGCACGGCCATGGGCTGCGCCACCGGCCTCGAGGAGCTGAGCCTGCCTCTGAGCGTCACTCGCTACGCCGGCCTGGGCTACGAATGGGTCGACCAGATCGACCTGGGCCCGGACGTGCCTGGCTGCATCGAGAACTACGAAGCGTTGGTCGACAGCCTCGTGACCGACGAGGTCCTGACCATCCAGCGTATTCTGGACGAATGCCCGCGGGCGCGCCTCATCCGGGAGGCCCTGATCATGTTCATGCACCGCACGGCCAAGCGGATCGTGCGAGAACGTCCCGACGACGATTTCCTACACGTCATCGGAGTGAACCACGGGCCGGGCGGCGAACTGCCCGGTGACCCAGAGCACACGGTGCTGGAGATGGGTCAGGCCGTGCGTTACACCGTCCTGGTGACCGACGGCGACACCGACGAGCCCACGGCCCAATTCGTCAAGGCAGAGTACCTCGACGACGATCAGCCCGAAGACTACTACGTCTACTCCTGACCCCCACCCCCGCACCTTCCCACCTCTTCGCGAGCGTCCGCTCGCCTGTCACGTCGTTCGTGAACGACGTGACATGTCCTGAGCCGACCGGCTCAAGGATACCCCCCGTACGACAAGACCCCGACAGCAGGATCACACCTGTGCGTCGGGGCTCTTTGATTTTAGACTAGATCTTACAATTGACAATAAGGCAAAAATGTGGTATTATATTCTGTCAGTTAAGCTGAAAAGTGATGTTTTAAGCGGCTGGTTTAAGCTCAAACCAACCCCTCAAAATGCCGCTTTGACCGGCAGAAACAGAACGCACCCCACAACCCGATCGAAAGGATATCGGAATGACGATCCTCAACGTGAGCCTCTATGGCATGCGCCACGGCGACAAGGACGGCGACCGGCTGACCAGCCTGGGTCTGCGCCAGGTCCGCGCCGCGGCCAAGGCCCACCTCGCGAACATCAGCTTCCGGGTGATCACCAGCTCGGAGATGCACCGGGCGCAGCAGACGGCCCAGATCGTGCAGGATGTGTGCGGCGGTCGACTGATGCCTGGTGACCCGGGCTTCGGCTACGAGTGGGTCGACAAGGCTCCGATGGACTTGATGTGCTACATGCCTGGTTACGTCGAGATCCTCACGGGCATGAAGGGCAACCCCGCCATCGGGGGGATCCTGGAGCAGTGCCCGCGGGCCGACCTGGTTCGCGTGGCGGTCCTCCGCTCCATGCTCGGCCTGGCCGAGCACACGGTCAGCGAGATGGGTGTGGCCGAGGACTTCAACCTCTTCGTGGCTTCCCACTCGCCGGTGATCGACCTGCCCGTGAACAACCCCGGGCGGTTCGAGCGGCTCGGCACGGGTGACATCGTGGTCTACCGCATGAAGGTCGACACCCAGACCGGCGTGGCCAGCATGGTCACCCTCCGCGGTGACAACCCCGTCCTGATCTGCCCCGAGGTCGACTAGCCCCCACACCTTTCCACCCCGCCCTTTCGCGAGTGTCCGCTCGCATGACGGACTTTCGTCCGTCGCTACTCCCCACGCAAAACCCCGACCGTAGAGAAACGTCTACGCGTCGGGGTTTGTTCGTTTTTGATTATGTTCTTCTCAGGGAACTTGTTCCCGTCATGACACGACGCCAACAAGTTGGCTGAGAAGAAATTACAATGTCGTAATTGGTCTGCTCTGAGTGATGTAAATCGTATCACCTTCGATAGCCCACTCAATATCACACGGAAAGCCGTAGTGTTTTTCGATCTTGATGATCATTTCTGAGAGCTCGACGATCTTTTTTCCAGACAACTTCTGAGCATCTTTGTTTTGACATTCAATCCATTCATTTCCGCCAGACTCCCCTTTCTTAGCAATCATTTTTTCTTGCTCGCTGACATTAATGTCTAGAATCGACATATCCGCTTTGTCTACGACATAGCTGTCTGGAGTAACTTGTCCAGACACAACAGCTTCACCCAAGCCCCAGCCAGCTTCGATAATCAACTGGTTTGGATCTTGAGTAACAGGATGAACAGAGAAAGCAATTCCCGCGATCTCACTTGGAACCATCTTTTGCACAACCACAGCAACTGAAATCTTAGTTCCGTGCAACCCTTGCTCAAAGCGATAAAAAATAGCGCGTGGGGTGAACAATGAAGCCCAGCAGCGCTTAACGTTCTCAAGCAAAGTCTCGCGCGTGGTATTCAGATAAGTATCTAACTGACCAGCCCAAGCAGCAGAAGCACTGTCCTCAGAAGTCGCGCTAGAGCGCACGGCTACGAATTCAGCTCCGAGCTCATCAAATGCTTTCAGCACCTCAGTTCCAACCTCTTCTGGCATATCCGCATCCATAATCAAAGCCTGAATCTTTTCTGAAGCTGCATCAACCGTATGAATCGCTTCATGATTAACCGTATCCAGTACAGCATCGATCTCAACATTCAGATCAGTGATCTTTAAAAACTCTTCAAAGGCCTCAGACAAGACTACATACCCTGGCGGCACTGGAATCCCAGCCTGAGTCATCTCGCCTAGCGAAGCACCTTTGCCTCCAGCCAGATCAACATTGTCCTTAGTTAAATTCGTAAAATTGCGTACCACTTCCATAAGTTTATTTTATGATTTCTTCCTTGAAACTATTGTAACCTTTCCATGCGTGGCGTCAACATCAACTACGTCACCGTCCTTCAAAATCTTAGTCGCGATCTTGGTCCCGATCACACACGGAATGTTCAGCTCACGCGATACAATTGAGGCATGACAAGTAATTCCACCAGTGTCAGTCACGATCACAGCGGCCTTTTTGATCGCAGGTACCAGATCAGGATTAGTCGCCGTCGATACCAACACTTTGCCTTCAGCCATCTTCTGCATATCTTTGACCTTATTAATCACAGCCACTTCACCACGCGCATTACCAGGTGAAGCACAGTCACCGATCAAGATCTTAATATTCTCTAAATTCTGTTTTTCAAAATTCAAATTATCCAGAATCTTTCGCGCTTCTTCGCCCTCAACCAAAGTATCATCCTTGTAATATCCAGTCGAAAGTTGAATGCTGTACTTATAACGATCGTTTAATTTTGAAGCACTAAATTTATCTCGAAGAAGCAAATCCTCAAACTCATGTGGATACATATAACATACCTGACGCACAGACAGAAAATAACGCCTCCCAATCTCTTTAAACAAATAACCCATAGTCATCCAAGCATGGAACATGCTGTCTTTACGATAGGCTTTGTCATGGACTAAGCGTTGAGCAACTTCAAATAACTTCTGATGCAAAGCGTCGATATCCAGTTCTGTGATCAACTGCTTATGTCTTTTTTCAAGTTCTGCGTAATCCTTTTCAATCTTAACCAGTTGAACTTCGGCCTGAGCGTTCTGTCGCAAAAGACTCGACAAGATATCAATAAAGTAAGCCTTACCCCAACCAGGACCAAGTGCTCCATAACCAAGCCAGCCATACTTGGTCGCGTGCTCGGCTAGACGATTATCTAGTGCAGCACTGACTCCAGCTAGCTCTTTCTCAATCAACCGCGTTTCTGTAGTTTTGAAAAACTCTGTCATTTTTGGATCAGCTTCGATTTCTTTCAAAATCATTAACAGATCTCTGTGCTCTTTATTAGCCAGACTTTCTTCCAAAGGTGTGGTCAAAGTTGAGAACACATCGCCGAGCGAGTATCCAGAATCTTTAACCCTCTCTTTCAGATAACTCATCAAATATTTCGAGAACAGATTATCTCCAAAGTCAGCCAAAGTCTGAATCCAGTGCAAACGGTGAAGTGTTTCGTAAGTCGAATAGTAGTCGTGATAAGTTTTGTAAAGCTCCTGCTTCGATAGCTTAGATAGGTTTTGTTTTAAAAGCTCGTTACTAGCTTCAAAAACCTCAGCCGCTTTTGTTCGTACCGCTTCTGAGTAATCAAAGGCCCAGTCAGGATTGTGAATCATTTTTTCAACTACTTCACGCGCCAATGCATTGAATTCTCCCTTGATCATGTTAAGTGAACAAAAACCGTCATCATAAGTCGACAAAATTTT
>CAYZPO010000024.1:0-13611 GCA_964480695.1 uncultured Gammaproteobacteria bacterium
CCGAATGTAAGAGGATCGGTTACCAGAGTTTCAAAAACAAAAAGACGTTGAAGGATCGACTAGAGATCAAAAAGCACTGCAAGTGGTGCAAGAAACACACCCTTCATAAGGAGAGTAAATAAAAAACTCCGGCCGCAAGGCCGGGGTTTTTGGTTTGCAATAAAGCGAGTCCTGGTTTAAGGTGAGGAAGTGGATGGAACACCTAACCTCCAAAGAGGGAGAGAGATAAGATGGCACTGCGAGACACGATCGAAATGGTCTTCCGGTTGGTGGCTGGTTGCAAGGGGGAGAACGATTGGCAGAAGTCGGCCGGGATCTACACCGCTGGCACGGACGACCCGCTGGCCTTCGATCGTCTGACGCAGGTGGCCGGAAGTCCGGCCAGCTACAACACCTGGGTCGAGTTCGAGCGCCTGCTCCAGACCATGACCCACATAGCGGCAGTTCTGGCTTCTCCCAACGTCCCGGCTCCACCAATAGCCCTGGGAAGTAAGCATGGCAACTGCTGTGGAGCAGCAGTTGATGCTGTTCCGGAAATGGCCATGGGCAGGATGGTCATCGGACATCGGAAGGCCATCTTCGGCGGGCATGTCATGGTCAACTTCCGGATCGGTGTGCCGGAAGCCGAGATGCTGCTCACGTACGAAACTGGGGGCAAGCAGCGGATCATCGACAGTATCTTTGCTCCATGGATCAGTACTGAGGCCCTGAAAATGCTTCGCTGGCGCAAGGGTGACCGGTGTCGCATCTTCGTCAATCGAGCCTTGGAGCATTTGGACTGGACCAGTCTGGATCAGGCTCCGCGTAACCGCTATATCCGCGGTGGTCAGCTGATTCAGCCCAACTACACCAACATTCTGGACGTTGGTGGGGATCTGGTTGAGGGTCCGGAAATCTGTGATCCTGACCATGTCTTCAACCTGGCTCTGGCCTGGGCTATTGGCTCGACCTCCAACTCGAATACGGTCACCATCGTCAACAACGGAATGCTGATCGGTAACGGAGTCGGGCAGTTCTCCCGAGTGGATGCAGCCGAACTGGCTATCAAGTACGCGCGAGACAATGGCCATGTTCTGGAAGGTGCAGCAGGTAACAGCGACAGCTTCTTCCCATTCGAGGACGGGCCCGCCGTTCTGGCTGATGCAGGGGTCAAGGTCATCCTGACCACAAGTGGCTCGATCAGGGACAAGAAGGTCCGTGCCTTCTGTGCCGAGCGCGGGATCGCTCTGTACATGGTTCCGGACGCGATCGGCCGTGGGTTCTACAACCACTAGCTCCTTTTCTCCAACCATAAGACGACTCCCGCGACAGCCGGTCTGGCCATTGCGGGAGTTTCACTTTTCAATTGGTTTTAGATTCGGTACAGATGGATCGGGATGTCTTTGTCTGAGGGTTTGTCGACTAAGATCGGATCCCAGCTTTCGATGGGGAAGGTGTAGGAAATGACTCTGGTTCCTGGCTTGAGCTCGCGCTCAAGTTTTTGTTTTAACTTCTCAATTCGTTTGGGCATGCCGAAGAAGTAGATCACGTCAGCGTCGGTCAGGTCAAGAGCGAACAGATTACCGAGTTTGATGCTCGTATTTTTATTTTGCGAGATAAGTTGTCGGATTTTAGCTACGAGATATAACGGCGGCGCAGCTTCGATCCCAACAGCTCGAGCGCTATGTCGCTGAGCCATGTAACAAGTAACTCGACCATCGCCGCAGCCGAGCTCATAAAATCGCTCGCTAGGCTGGAGCTCGGCCAGACGACTAATTCGCTCCAGATCCTTAGACCATGTTGGCACCCAGGGAGCAAAAGACCAGGCTGCCCAAGCAACAGTAATCAAGACCAAGATAATTATCAGATAGATCCAAAACATATGGTCGTATTATAACAGAAAAGGAAAGAGGGCCAGAACGGCCCTGTGAAGGAGGGGAAGGTGATCAGAGGAAGAAGCGCCGCAACTCATCCAGACACAACGGGCAGAAGGGCCCGAGTTCTAGACGGTCGCGAGTGAGTTCTTGCCAGTGATCAACGAAGTCGTAGGAACCTGGTCGTACGATACACGGGTTGGTGCAATGTAGACCAAGTCGATTCTGAAGGTTCGTACTTCGAGTGTTGTCAGGCACATCGAAGACGTGTGCCAACTCGTGCATGATCACGCTTCTGAAGCACTCCATTCGAATGGATGAAGGAAACTCGCCGAAGCGACTGGCTCCCACAACAGCTCCAAACTTCTCTTGGGCAGCCCCAAGGTTGAAGCGAGAACCATCCGGACCATTGGAATCGTACAGGTCCTGCATCGTGATCAGAACGATGTATCTGAAGTGTGGATTGCCTTCTGGTGGGAAAAAAGGGCGAAAGATAAACTGGGCATTTAGCTGCTGGTCACGATTGCTTCTAGTCCGACTAGTTTTGAGTGCCTGTTCGACACCCTCATGTCCTTGGTCAAGAATCGGAAGATCCGACATTTCAGCCCAGAACAGAACAGTTCGAATTGCCTCCAGCGCTGCTTGACGGTAATCGTTAGGGACTTGATGATCATAGAGTAGATGAACCGGACGCTCACGATGTGGTGGACCAGGTGGAGCCGTGGTCCTTCTGGTCACCTTCATGATAGACATGTTTCCTCCTGCCATTTTTTCGGCTATTCTTTATATAACTTTTTACCGTTTTTGTCAAGATACCAAAACACCCGCAAGATGGCTCGCGGGTGCTGTTCTAACGCTCTTATGGGCGTCATTCCCTTATATATGCTTGGGCGTGGATTGAAGAAGTGTCTTGTCGATACTCCATTCCTAGAAGGTCGTTGTTGACTACAGCCAGAACCGCGGTTTGTCCAACTGCTTCATGTGAGTCATCCCAAAGCAACAGGTCTTGACCATCAATCTCAGCATAGATTTCATGATGCCAGTTGGCTTGAACTGCTACAACATGAACCTGAAGCCCTGTTTCACTGGTCCGTTGAACCTCGATTAAAACATCATTATAGTCAAAGTCATTACCCTTATCCTCAAAACGATATAAACGATGACCAGTAGTCTGAGCTACGATCGTGGTTTCTACAAAATCAGTACCACTGTAACGAACTGACCCGTCAGGGTTTTTGATGTAGAGGTCAAAATTTAGATCTTGTGAGACAGCTTCTTCGGTTTCAGAGGTCTCGACCATTTCTTCAACATTTTCAGTTTCTGGAGTGCCACCCCCAACACCATCTGCATCATAAGATTCGTCTTCTTCTGTTTCGGTTAAGGTCTCTTCAGCTGGTTCTTCAGGGACCGTTTCCTCAGCTTCCTCAGTTAATCCAACCTCCTCTTCACTAGTATTTTGTTCTTCGGTTTCTGTTGATGGAGGGGTTAAGAGTTGAGTGCTGCTTCCACTCTTAATCCAGAAATAAGTACAGGCTGACGGTTCAGTATAGTTTCCAAAAGAGTTTTTGTAAGTTACAGTCCACCAGTAATTAACGGCTTTAAGTAAGTTGACCGCTTCTGGAACCTGGTGACTGGCCAGATCGTTGACCTCACCAGAATCGTAAACGTTGCCTGTGTTACCTTGAGTACAAGCTAACTCACTGTCATAGATCTGCCAGCGGGAAGCAGCATGAGTCTCAGAGGTGTCTAGGAAATCAGAAGCAGTCAGGGTCGGTACGGTTACAAAAGCCATGTTAGCGTGCTCAGGATACAAGTTAGTGGGCTGATCAGGAATGGTCGATACAATGGCCTCAGCCACTTGATAGCGATATGTTTCTACACCAGTTAAGTAGGAAGCAGTCAGACCACCTTGATCAACATCGTTGTTCAACCCATCAAAGGTAAAACCGGCTAAAGTGGAGTCATTGGCATGGTCTCCGGTTACACTGATCGAAAACGGTCCATAGTCAGTGCGGGTGCCATCGATAGCGATTTCGGTGTTAGTGATTTCAAACCAAGTACGAGCTTCGTCCAAATCAAACCCGGTTGGTCCCCAAGCCACGTCTGTGTCGTTCTCGCCAGTGAACTCTCCATAGTCAACAGTTGCACCAGCATAGGCTGTCCCGCTCTGAGGTGAGATAGTGATGGTGTGGGTTCCAGAGCCGATCGGTACGAGCTCATCATTGAGCAACTCAACTGCACCCCACCAGCCGGAAATGATCGCAGGCATGCTGTTGTTGTCGGTAAAAGTATTATCAGTGTATATCTGGTCTAGGTCAGTTGGAATTACGTCCAAAAATTTAATTCCTCCGAGCAAGTTGTCTGAGATCGTGTTTTCAACTCCTTCGCCACCAATCATAATTGGCCATGGCACCAGATCATCGGCTCGTCCTAAATAGCTCTGCTTCTGGTTATAAGCATTAGTCGGCGTATCCGGCCACTGTACTAAGTCTTCGAGTACAGCTTCGACATAAATTCCGTATTCTGCGTTACCAGTGATAGTGTTGTTTTCAATCTGAGCTGAACCACCGATCATAGCCACCCCGGATTTTCCGTTTTCAGTGATAGTGTTGCCAATCACCTCCATGCCTTCGACTGAGTCAATGGCCTGTCGGTACTTAGTATTCTCGATTAAAATTCCGTGACCGGTGTTTTCTGTAATGGTGTTATATCGAACGCTTTGGTTTCGAGCCACTTTCTCATGATCAAATTCCATAGCCAACCAGATCCCAGCTTCGGTTGCGTTTTTTATTGTATTAGCTCGTGGCCCCTCATCTCCTAAGTAATTAAAATCTTCTATGTCCCGAACTGCGCGCATGTGGATTCCATAAGATATTGGGTGGGCTGAGTTGTCAGTTCCAAAACCAAAATTATTTCCGTAAACAAAGTTGTTGGCGTTAGAGGCATGGGAGTTAATCATCACTCCACTATCTTCAGGATCGCTCATACCCATGAAATAGTTGGCTTGATCTTCAGGATTGCTTTGACCACCGTCATCACAGATATCACTTACGCCGATTTTGGAATCTTCCTCATCATCACAATAACCAATCACGTTGTACTGTGAGCCTTTAGAAATGAGCACACCCCATTCCTGATTTGGATTAGTTAGAGTTTGTGTTCCTGTTGAGTCACCTCCGATAATGTTTCCAGAAACGCGGTTGCCCCCAAATTCAAAGTCAGCAACCCAGAAGTAAACTCCGACCCGATATCCACTAATTACATTACCTTCTAGTTCATCGTCATTGCCATCTCCATCAGTTCCCACGGTATTGTTTTCCGCGCCCCAAACATAGAGCCCGAATTCTTCAGAGATTTCAATGATATCACTACCATCCGGAAGAACGTTAAAATAATTTCCTGAGAACTTATTGTATTCAGACAAAGAAATGATTGAGCGGCCATCATTGATGATGTTACGAGCCTGGTCAACTGTGCAAGCAAAGTTACGATTGTCTGAATCTTCGAATCCAAAGATGTTGTTATCAGAGTTTACAATATACAAAGCCGCTGGATTGCCAGGCAGGGAAGTCGCCCCATCTTCATCCAGACCAAGCCAGTTTCCACTAACATGATTATCATCAGCTCCGGCCAGGACAATAGCTCCATCGCCATAGTCACCGGTTCCAATATCTACAATAACGTTACGCTGGCTTTCGGTCGGAGTTCCCAAACAGTCCAGCCCGATCTGAGAATTATCAGCGCCAAAAAGGATTCCGTAATCATCAAAACCTGAGATTTTTAATCCACTCACGCGAGAGTTGTTAGCGTTTTCACTAAAACGGAGACCATAGATCAGACTAGTTCCACCAGCTGGAGTTAGGTGAACTCCTGGGCGATCAATCAGATCACCGTCTTCGTCCCACTGATGTTCAGCCGTGATTGTGATTTGCGTGGTGATAATTGGGAGCACACTAGAAATTTCAATGGTCCATTGTCCATCTTCAGCTTCAGTCGGATCAAGTCCGCCGAAGTCGATAAAATTATTTCCGCCCTGAGCATTGATTTCTTCAATCGCGGCGCGTAGGGTACACACCATTTCTGCTCCAGCGTCAGCATCACAAAAACCATCGCCGGGAGCGTAGTCACTAGTGTCAGCCGTGCTGTTAACAGAGAAAGTTACAGCATGGATCGGCAGGGATTGGCTGATAAAGATACCAACAGCGATGACGAACACGCCAGCGATGGCGATTTTATGAACGAGTTTAAGCTCAGTTTTAAGATTCATAAGCTTAAATATTTGTCTAGTTTTAGGCTAATTTTATAAGATCTTAGACTAACATGATCTATAGTATATGTCAACAAATCAAATAGGCGGGGCCCTTTGGCCCCACCTTAATATCGTTTTTGAACGAATTACCTTAAAATTCCGCCCCACTCTGTGACCACAAATCCATTACGCTCGAAGCTTGGTAAGTACTGTGGTGGGTTATCTGGAGTAGGTGCCTCTAGTGGTTCAAAATCCATTAGCACTCGGAGTAAACTGTTAGGTCGGACTGTGAAATCTAGTGGAGCCAATTGGTTCATGTAATAAGTTCCATGGAAACCAATCTTGTAGTATCGAGTATCTTGCATTAGTGGCAACCAGAATTCGTTGAAGTCAGCGATCTCTTGAGAATTGAATCCGAGCTGATCTAAAGTTTCAACTAAGAATTTTTCTACCTCAGCTTGTTCAATCACCCAGTAGTTTTCTGGTGAAGAGTAAGATTTGCCAGTCCCTTCCCAGAACAGATATGGATACTCTTGTCCGTCAGACAAGTTAACCAAAGTTCCGTCCGGATAAGCAATGACGTCCCAACCGTCACCGTAATCTGGTTCAGAAACACTCATCTTCTCTAATTCAATCTCTACCCCAACCTCAATTGGTTCTTCTGGATAAAGATAGATCACGGGCTTACCACATTCAGCAGCTGGAATAACGTCCGTGGCTTTAAATTCAATCCAACGGTCAAATGGATCCTGCCAATAAATAATCGGATGGTCAGCCACAAAATCTTCCCACACCTTTTCCTCATAAAAATTTTGCCAGCTTTCAAAAGACTCACGATAATATTCAGTGTCATAGTCAGCCGGACCATAAATAGTTCCGGTTTCACCATTAACTGAATACGATCCAACAGAAACCAAACTTCCAATAATTTCTGAATCAGTGATCACTCGAACTGCGTCTGCTGCACCACATCCTCCTAGACTATGATCAAGATATTCATTATCATTAGCGACCCCGTCATTCCAGGTAATCAAAGATGGATTAGCTTCCTCACCCTGATACGGATCGGTCCAGAACGGGACATCAATGTCATACCAAACAATACGACCATCCTCTCGAACATCATAGAAACGATGTGAGGCCGCAGTTAGGTTCACCCCAAGATTTTCATCATAAACATATTCACGCAGCGGAGTTCCATCAACTAAAAACGTAACCACCTCGTAGTTTGATTCACTAAACTGATAAGGATGGTCTTGTCGCAACCAGAGCCCGGATCGTTCTAATTTGTTACCTGCTTGATCCTCAACAACAGCTTCGCTAAACTCAAGTTCAGGAATAGTTGACCCAGTATCAACAATAAAATCTTCGATTATCTCAGGCCACTCGCCATTCCAAAGTAACTCTTCCAAAGATAGATACACTGCAGTGGACACACCAATTCCTAAATGAATTGATGACGAATAATTATCAATAATCACCGGTGCCTCACCATACTCATCAGAAACAAGCATATAGAAACTTAGTACAGAAACTCCCATCCCAGGCATGCCAGCCATAAAATAATGTACTTCGCGTCCAGTATACTCGCCAGAAGCGACTGTTCCCAAAACATAGGTCATGGCTCCGGCACCTAGCTGTGACAAAGCAGATGAATCATAACCCTCAAGGAGAATCCGCGTTAAAGTGTAGTTAGAGGACACTGGATATTGATCCTCGACGTCCAGCCAGTCAACATTAATTATTCCTTCACCGACAATAATTTCCCCCTCTTCTTCTGCTACATCTTCTTCCTCGTCCACATCATCGTCTTCATCCTCTTCTGTCTCCTCGTCAAGTTCATCAAAATAATTATCAAATAAGGATTCTTCTACTAGTTCATTTGAGTCACTGGTAACCCAAAAACCCAAAGCAATTCCAGCTCCGAAGATTAAAATTAAAGCAACAGCTAGAATCAGGGCAGGAAAGAAACGTTTCTTTTTTGGTTTAACCTCTACCTCAGGCACTTCTTCTGATGGTAGCGGCATATTTTCTTCATTCATATAAATCAATGGTTATTTCTTTTGAAAAATTATTTTCTTGAAAAAATATCTCAGCCTCTTTGTCACTAATCGGTGTTGGTTGATATTTGACTATCTCATATGGCATTAAGTACATCTTAAGCTCCTTGTCGCTTAAAATCAAGCCCACAGCAAAACCTTGGTTTGTTCCTGGAAGATCCTGATCGAAAATGAAATTACCTAACGAGTAGAAGACCGGGCGAGAATCCACGGTTTCAAACTCCTGTACCACGTGTGGGTGGCTTCCGATAATTAGGTCAGCTCCGGCAGCAATCATGGCTTGAGCTAGCTCCTGTTGGGCAGAATACGAGCTAGTCTCATACTCGATCCCCCAGTGCGGATATACAATCACCATCTTGCCTTCAATCGATGCTTGTTCGATTGTGTTGATCAGTTCTGTTTGCTCTGACTGAAAATAGTTATAACCGATTAAGGCAACAGAGAGATCTTTGTTTTGTAAATTAACGATCGGAACTGGAGAATTATATTCTCCAAACCACTGAACTTCAAGTTCATCAAGCGCTTGTTGAGTCGACTCTAAGCACTCACCAGAAAAATCGTCAGTGTGATTATTAGCCAGACTAACTACATCAATATGGTCTGCTAGAACAGACACAGCATCAAAAGAAAAAGAAAATTCGTACGGTGGTTCTTCAGGGTTCTCATCTTGTTGATCACAAACCGTGCCTTCAAAGTTGCCTACAACGTAATCTGTGCCTGACAGAAATCGTGTTATTTGCTTCCAAGGATATTCTGCTCCTTCAGCCGTAATTGTGTCACCAGCATAACGACCGATCATTACGTCTCCTAAAAAAGTAAAGCTGATCATTGAATCTTCCAGTGGTGGCCCTTTAGAAAAGTATCCGATCAGATGACTGGTATTGTCTTCATATCCAAGCCCTTGCATCGATAAGGCCGCGCTTCCTCGGTAAAGACGGGTCCATTGTTGCGTCTCGCGCTCAACATTAATTGACCACAGTGTTTGCAAAACTGCATTGGAGTCTACTTCTAGTTCACATGATTCACAGCCTCCTCGAGCTATGACCGCCTCGCTCACCTCGTCATGAAAAGCTGATACGTACTCTGGTAAATAGTGTGACATGTCAATGCTAGCAATGACAAAACTATTAGGTAGTTGTTCAGCAATAACTTGTCCAAGCTCTTCTGTCTGCTCTAACGACAACTTTTCATGGACCACTACCGGAACAATCTTGGTTTTAGGGAATGATTTTTTGATAAACGGAGTTAGTGCAGCAACACCATGCTCTTCTTCGAATGTGACCTCCTCGTTAGTTAAGAACGAAACATTCTCGAGTAACCTAGTCACAGATTCTGAATCATTTTCTAGAATTCCGTAAGGTGTTTGCCAGTTACCATAAGAAATTTGAGCTGGCGAATGGCCAACAGAAAAATGATTAGGGCTAAGCACAACCACTGTCTTTATGTTTCGGCGACCAGTTGCTTCCATTACTTGAGCAATGTTGTTGGGTACCAACAGGTGGTGAGCCACGATGGCACTACTTGAGTTTTTGGCGCGATCAGCTTTGTCAGCCCGTTCATACGCTCGATCAAAAAAATCAAGGTCATAAAGACCAGAGGAGTATAGCGGATGATCCGCAAGCTCAAATTCATCCGTGTCTGCGAATAGATAGATCCCTAACCAAAGACCAAATAAAAAAAGACCAATTGCCAGTAGGCCAAGGCCGATTAACTTAACAGGGAGTGATTTCATATCAATGCTCAGCAAATGGCAGGAACTTCATTAGGAGCATTAGGCCAATTCCGATCAGGAAGACAAAGAAGTTTAGAGCTAGGCGAACGCCGCGTTCTTCATGTTTGATTTCCGGTACCAGGTCAGAGGCGGCAATGTAGATGAAGCCGCCAGCAGCGATTGGGAGTAGGTAAACGATAGCGACCTCTGAACTCTCGGCCAAGAAGTATCCCAGCACGCCGCCGATTACAGCGACTAGGGCAGAGAAGAAATTGAAAAGCAGGGCCTTGATTCGTTTCATTCCACTGTAAACCAGCACACCAAAGTCTCCAATTTCTTGCGGTAGTTCGTGTAAGGCCACAGCAATAGTCGTGATTATTCCGACCGTTGGAGAGACTACAAACGAAGCTGCAATGATTAGTCCGTCGATCAGGTTGTGAATTCCATCCCCGAATAAAATCAGATACGACATTGGCTGCACTTGTTCGTGCTTATGCTCTTCTGGATGTTCGTGAACATGGTGGTGATGATGCCAGTGTAAAAATTGCTCGATCAGCAAGAACAGAACAAAGCCAATGATGACAAAGATAAAGACGTTGAGCAAAGAGTCGTGGTCGTGTCCGATTTCATCGATCGCTTCTGGAATCAGAT
Organism: uncultured Gammaproteobacteria bacterium; assembly: GCA_964480695.1. GTDB lineage: Bacteria > Patescibacteriota > Patescibacteriia > UBA9934 > CAZDDW01 > CAZDDW01. The sequence continues at coordinate 10,525 of CAYZPO010000024.1, forward strand.
GCAAAAAAGCACCGCCCATAAGTCCACCGCCAGCCAAGGCTACTAGAACCAAAAGAATCTTGTTCAATACTTTTCGAGAACAGGCCAGGGTTAGTACTCCCACAAACGAGAGTAAACTCACTGCCACTGTGGCTAAGATAATGTAAAGTAGAGTTGTCATGTTGATCAGCTTATTTAAGTCGTGGTTATTATAGCATAAAGACATTGACATGGCTTGTGTTGTGTGCCAAGATTTCCCAGAAAGACTGTAGGAGGAACCAACTTTGCCACGACTAGCTCTTTACCGTGGAAATGGTGTTAGTGATGCTGGTCGGCAGTATCAGCACCGGATCTTTGATCCAGATCCACGGTTTGAGATTATCGAGGTTGGCCCTTTAGATATTCTTGATCCTGGTCTGGATTCCTTTGACGCAATCGTCATTCCAGGAGGAAGAAGCCTGCAACAGTCTAAGTCGCTTGGACGAGCTGGGCGACAGGCGATCTGTTCTTTTGTGGAAAAAGGTGGCGGTTACTTGGGAATTTGTGGCGGAGCCTACTTGGCCAGTTCAGATCGAAGTGACCGATTAGGTCTGGTCGATGCTCGCCCTCAAACCGGTAAGATAAAAGTGCCTGGACGAGGGCGGCTTGATCTGTGGTTCCGTGGAGACAAGGCCCTAGTTAAGATAGAGCTGACAGATGCAGGTCAAGAAATGTTCCTGGATCGTCAGGCTGACATTATTGTTCCTTACCACAATGGACCTGTGTGGACAGACTTCGACCCGGATTCATGCACGGTCTTGGCACACTATCGAACTGAGGTGGTTGATCTGGAACAACAGCGAGGCATCATGGTTGATAGTCCAGCAATCGTTGGCTCGACCTTTGGGAAGGGCCGAGTGCTCTTGATCAGTCCGCACCCTGAACAACAAACAGGTACAACAAGCATGATCACCCAAGCCGCTGGCTGGGTCAGTCGTCTATAATCTGCCCTCTATAGTCCCACGCCCTTGGTGGGACAACGGAGGGTTTTCTTTTAACTAAAACAGAAACACCCTCACCGTCAACAGGCAGGAGACTATTTCTGTCTGGACTGGTTTGGGTGTTGGGGAGTGTTGCCCAGGAACTCGGGCTGGGGAGGGGTGAAAGGGCAGGGGCAGGTTCGGGGGTGTGTCGTTTTGTCAGCGGGTGGGGTTCATGAAGTTGCCGATGACTCCGAACACCAGCATGGCCAGTACCTGACCGCCGATGTGGTCGATATGGACCCCGCCGGAGCCACCGTGGTTGCACGCCAGCAGGAAGTTGAGGACCACCCAGGCCACGGACAGGAACCCACAGACCCTGGCAGTGATCGACTTCGGGCCATGCCAGTCGATGCTGTAGAAGGCCACGCCCATGAGCAGACCGGTGGCCATCGGGACCACGATCATCTTGAAGGTGCTCGGGTGACTCATCCAGGCCATCCCCGTGGCGCCGAGAATGACCCCGATCACCAAGCAGAAGGCGCCGATCGCAGCGACCTGGCGGAGGTTGAAGGTCATGGCGGCGATGGTGGCGCAGGCGGAACGAGCGGAACGGGTAGAAGCGAACATAGGAATCCCCTATCGTTGTTGCAAGGCAAACGGATGTTCAGGCCTTTCAGCCTACTTTGATTTGTGAAGTAGAAGTATAGCATAAAAATGGGTTTTTGTCAAGATATGTACGCTAAAATTAGCAAAAATAATAGTTTAATTTAAAAACAGACCCTTAGAATAAGGTCCTGAATGTAAATCTTATTTTTATCCACCGGCTAGCGAATGATTCGTTTGGATATTGTTCCTGGGATAACGCGGAAGGCTAAACGACCCTCTCTTTTGTAAACAAAAGGAAGACCTAGTCGAGCTTTACATTGGATACATTGAAGAGGGGTCAGATCTGATAGCTTATTTCGTTCAAGACCGACCAGATTTTCAGGGGCATGAATTCGATCTAAATACATCCGCTTCAACGACCCTGGCCCTTCTTTTTGGTATTTAAGGACAGAGTTACCACAATTAACACAAGAAATTTGCAGCATCCGAGAAAAAATCGCTCGGGCTTTTTTAAATCGATCATTTTTGAACTTAGGTCGGGGCATAGAAAAATACTATATCAAAAAATCACCAACCTGTCTGGTGATTTTTTGGCTGGATAAGAGGTGGTATCTTGATGCCTTGACTTTTTGGCTAAATTGTGTCATTATATGGCGTTGTTCTGGAGGAATCCTAACGACTATTTGTGAGCTGGCGGTAGGTTCATAAATAAAACAGTTACCGCATGGAGTCAAACAATGCGTACCATCCCCGTTCACGGACATGAGATCCCTGTTGAGAAGTGGGTCTACGTTGCGAGAGAGGCGTCGCACGTCAACGGCCTGTCGGCTCAGGAGACCTACGAGCAGTACATCCTGGGCCTGTACTTCGAGGTACTCGGTGGTCAGAACATCGAGCGCCACATCCTGCATGAGCAGACGGAGTACGGCTGGCGAGTTGTGCGTCAGGTGTTGATCATCTCGGATACCCCGTTCGGGGTGCTGGAGCACGATGTCAGGCAACGAGATCCGCGGTTCCGGTTCTCCCGTCAGCGCGGTGGTCAGGGACGACTGCCGCCGTTCGGTCAGCGACCGGAGCTCGTACAACAGGCACCGCAGCATGGTGCTCGAACGCAGGCCTGGACGCAGCTCACGGAACTGGCCAAGCTCGTCGGGCTTGAGGGGTCTGATCTGCTCGTTCGCTTCTTCGACATGACGGTGTGCAAAGACGGATTGCCCATCGTGCTTGCCGATGGGCCGCATGAGATCCAGGGCCAGCAGCCGGATGTTCAGTATCTCAGCTACGCTGCAGAGATCATGAAGTATGGTTCGGGCCTGCGTTTCAATAGTCTGAAGAAGCGTATCTGGGTTACCCAGGGCTTCGCCCAGACCGTGCTTCGGTGCCACCAGCTGGGTTACATCCCGCTCGCCCCGGATGACAGCCCGGGTGCACCCGCTCTCTACTAGATCCTACCACTTCGTATCCGCCCACCGATCCAGGACCCAATCTCGGTCCAAGCGATCGGGGGCGGGTTCTTCTTTTTAAACACAAATCCCCGAGC
>CAYZPO010000025.1:0-13575 GCA_964480695.1 uncultured Gammaproteobacteria bacterium
TTGTTACCGGATGGCGTTGCCACCACCATTGATAACCAATCATAAAACCAGCCATGATCCGCTGGCGAGTCAATGGCGACCGCTCTGACGGCGGCACCTGCATCTTTTTAAGCCAATCAAGCTCTTCTTGATCAAGAGACCACTTCTCACTCGTAAGCGGACACGTCCGCTCACCTGGTTTGGTTTCCGAGAGCACTTGCTCTAATTTTTTATCAAATTGAGGGGTTTTAGACATAACGAACTCATTTTACACTATTGACAACAGCATGGAAACATGGTTAACTAAAAACATCGCGGATAGGATACCCTTACGGGTCTTATTCCGGTGCTACAAAAAGACTCCCCCATTTATGGCCAGGAGTTTTTTTGTTATTCAACATCCTGGATAGGGCCTTGGGCCCGTAAGATAATGGTTAATCTGTCCGCGTTAGCACCGGATAATGCGGGTTCGATTCCCGCCGGGTCCACCAATAACCCTAAAGGTTGTAATCCGGGTTCACAACCCACCCCTACCTTGGATTGCCTTCTGCGGTCGAGGGTGGGTTTGGGTTTGTCTAGTCGGGAGTGACGCCGGTAACGGCGTTACCCGTTCGTTTCAAGGTACTTGAGGTAGCACTCTCGACAATACACTTTACGATCAGGATAAGCAAAGTTTTTTCCAACACGGATGGCAGCGCTGCACTGGTCACAAGTCTGATCTTCGAAATTAGCTGTATTCATTTCACCTTGAAGCTCTAACAGACGTGAGATAAAGTGTTTGTTTGGCGGAGCGATCCGATGACGCTGGTACCATTCGATCTCTGGCTTAAGGTAAGCAAACTGGCGATTAATATCCTGATCAAACACTGGCACCCCAGCCCATTCTTCAGCCTTAAAATCGCCAATCGAATCCGGCACCTGCTCCACGGTCTTCCCTGTCGCTGGATCAAAATCATCAAACCCACTTGCTCCGTTAGCGTTCGGATCAAACTCAGCTGCCCCAAGTTGCTTGGCATCATTTTCATCAGTATGAAAAATTGCCCTGGAACCAGACTCTGGAAAATACGAAGCTGAGTACTTCAACGGTAGATACTCTCCGTATTCACCGCGGTCCAACATGGCACATTTGAGTTCATCAACCCGCTGCCAATATTCTTCTTCAGTGTATTGCTTGTTAAAGATGCAAAACTTCTTGCGCTGCAAACTAACACACCCGAAACAGTTCTCGCAGTTGTTACAATAAATACAAAATTCCAGGTCCTGACTGTGATTGGTTAGATAACAAAATTTGCACCCTGAACTAGCATTAGACGCGACTGACATGTACATGTTGCTGCTCCCGAACATTCCACCACAATCAAAGATCTCTTCACTGCTATCCGGAACCACGAACACGTTCTGACAGTTTTGTGATTTATTACCAACAAACCACCCGTCCTTAACATTAGTGACGTCAGTTAAATATTCTCCGGTTGAATTCTCAGTGCGTTCAGAAAAGTTCTCTGGCCAAACGGCTTGCTCGCGCATCAGGTCATGAAACTTCTTTGTGTATTCTTCGAGCACAGAACGTTTCCCAAGATCGATCTTAGAGACTTTGTCATGCCACTCATCCTCTGACAATTGTTCGTTGAAAAACAGAAACTGTTTGTTGCGTTTGTTAGTTGCTCCAAAACAATTCTGACAGTTGCGACAGTCAAACAAAAATGCACTGTCGATACAATCGTAGCAGCTACGTAAAACTTTCGAGTTGTGAATACGATTGCAGTTAAGAAGATTATACGAACTGGTAGCGTGGTGAACGTAAGCCATCAATCCAGAGTCCTCAACATCGAAGGCGTCAATGGCAATTAAACAACCCTTACTCTTGCAAGCCATCATGAAGTAACTGTTCTGGTCACCGAACGAGGTCAGAGCAATCGAGTTCTCAGGATCAACCAGACTGCGGGTGGCACGAACTGGGGTGTCGAGCTGGAGCCGGAACAGTTGGTCGAAAAACGGCTCTTTGAGTTGATAGTCCCGCCCGCGATCAGTAAAATCTTTGGCAAACCATTCCTTGTCTGGCAGAACTTTGATTCCAAGGTTCGGATTGATCCCAGAAATGACTTTCTCACCTGTCTCAGGATGTTTGTGGTACCACCATTGAAAGTTCGTAAAGTAACCACTCATGTGTTTGACTCGTGTTAGTGGCGCTCGACGCGATGGTGGGACGTTAAACTTCTTCAGCCACGCAATCTCAGTTTCATCCATCATCCACTTCTCACCAGCCAACTCACACGTCCGCTCACCTGGCTTGAGCTGGTCTAATATTTCGCTAATCTTAGCGTCGTATTTTGGTGTTTTGCTAGCCATACTGTTCTAAATATTTTAGATAACAAAATTTGCAATAGATCTTTCTGTTTGAATACGACATGTTCTTTGACACCATTAGCTCTTTCTGACACTCTTGACACTTCTTCGCGATCTCATAAGCCAGGTTCATTTGGGTTGATCCGTGCCATAGTCGACCTAGTGGATGTTGAGTTGAAATCGGGATACGATACTTTTTGCAGTAATCAACCTCCCGCTTCTGCAAAGTAAACGGACGACCTCGTTCCTTGTCGACCAGTGTTACACCAATCCAGGAATCATCGATCTCATCGATATTATCTGGAAGTTCTTCTGCATCTCGTGCTTCATCCAATCGCTCAACTAACGGTCCGTACGCCCCAGCATCTCCTGGTCCAAAACGAGGGTAATCAAATTTTTCCATGTCCTCTTGAGTCAGTCCGAACATCCAACGACCTCCAGCATCTGGAACATAGCTCTGGACCAATTTCATTGGGAAGTACTTCCCGTATTCACCGCGATCTAGCATTTCACATTTTAACTCATCGAGCTTTGTCCAATATTCATCTTCAGAATACTCTTTGTTAAAAATATGAAACCGCTTCCGATTAAGTCCAACACAACCAAAGCAGTGTTCGCAATTAAAACTATTAATACAGTACTCGCAATCAATACACTCGGCCAAAGTCCAACTGAATTTACAACCTTCACATTTTACAACCGGGGATGCTAAATAACAGTTCGAACAATTTGGTCCGTCAGCATGACACATGTCATGACAATCATTAATAAAAACCCCGTGAACACAATTTCGTGATCGCTCGCCAAAGTTGCAGTGTTGACAATCCACGCAATCGATCAAATAGTCACCAGTGCAAGAGTCAGAATTAACGTTAAAATTCTCAGGCCAGATTGCCTCTTTGTCGACCACATCGGCAAAACGCTTGTAGTTTTTGTCAAAGACTGAACGCTGTCCGAGATCAATCTCTGCGACACGCTTCTCCCATTCTTCCTGCGACAGCTGCTCATTCCACCAAAGATATTTTTTATTGCGCTTGTTCCAAGCTCCAAAACAGTACTCACAGTTACGACAGTCAAAAACAAAATTACAGTTCATGCAGTCGCGTGACTCACGGACTACTTTTGAATCTGCAACACGATACGAGTGAACGACATTAAATGAACGATCAACGTTTCCGCTAACAAAGGTTTCCATGGAGTCTTCCAGATCCAGAGCATCAGAACAGAAATAGTTCCGCTTACCTCGTGTAGCAATTACAAAATAACTGTCCTCGTCGCCAAGCGAGCACAACGAGATACTGTTATGCGGTTTTTCAAAGTGTCGATACGCCTGGATTGGGACTTGCCAACAAAGTTCTTCAATTGAATCAAAGGCTGGTCGACTGACATCTAACTCGAGATTAATGCTAGAAAAATCTTCTTGAAACCAATCTTGATCCGGCATGATCTTCCACTTGGTTGCGGGGTGCACCAGAGTTAGGATCGTTTTCCCGTCACGATAGTCTTTGTTATTCCACATCTGCAGCCCCATCCAAAAAGCAGCGCGATAGGCCCAACGTGTCAGCGGTTCCAGCTCAGATGGTGGAACTTTCAGTTTCTTGAGCCACTTAATATCATCTTGCGTCAGCTCCCATTCCTTACCCGAAATCGCACACGTCCGCTCCCCTGGCTCGAGCTGATCCAATATTTTGCTAATTTTAGCATCGTATTTTGGGGTCTTGCTAACCATATTTTTCTAAATAATCTAAGTAACATTTTTGACAATAGATTTTACGCTCAGGATAGGTCATATTTACAGCAACTTCGACCTCGATCTGACACTGAGTACAGGTTTTCTTCTCGTACCGCGCCACATTTCCTTCAGCCAAGATATCTTTCACTCGCAAAATAAAATGTCGATTTGGTGGTGCAATCTTATGCTTACGATAAAAATCTAACTCTTGTTGGAAATATGCAAAGCGTCGACCTAGGTCCGGATCAAAAATCGGCCGGCCAACCCAGTCATCTCCGATCTCTTTGATGCAATCCGGGACTTCCTTTTGATCCACAGCATCACCTTGTTCTACATCACCAACAGCACCAGCTGATTTTGGATCAAACAAATTCGCTCCGATCTTTTTGGCAATCTCAACTGTGTCTAGCCCAAGCATAGTTGGTTCGATCGCTTCCATAAATTGTGAAAATGAATGTTTGATCGGGAAGTAATTTCCGTACTCCCCTCGCTCGAGCATCGCACACTTAAGTTCATCGACTTTCTGCCAGTATTCATTCTCAGAATATTCTTTGTTAAAAATATGGAACTGTTTACGATTCAACCCAACACACCCAAAACAACTTTCACAGTTATAACAAGACAAACAGTATTCCATGTCCCGACAGCTCATCACTGTGTAACAAAATTTAATATCTGAATCATCAACCAAGGCCGTGGAATAATATGACCGCGAAACATTAGAAGCTCCGTCCACGTAAGCCAGGTCCTCAGTGTTGTGAAAAGAATACACGCACCAAAAACAATGTTGTGGCCCGTCAGCGCAAGCATAACAATAACGACAGTCCAGGCACTTGATTATATATTCACCAACACACTCCGGAGCTTGGATGTTAAAACTTTCTGGCCACACTGCATCACGTACTATATCCTGGAAACGCTTCTGATACTCCTGTAGTTTAGATCGACAAGAAAGATCAACCTCTTTCATCTTAGTTTCGTATTCTTCTTTGGTCAGTTGCTCACCCCAGAAAATATATTGTGCATTACGTCGGTTAACTGTTCCAAAACAATCAGTACAGTTACGGCAGTCAAAAACAAAGTTACAATTTATACAGTCGAACGAGTCACGGACAAAGTTAGAATTATGAATGCGGTCGGAATGTAAAAGATTGTACGTGTCAGAGACACTATGACCAAACTGAACTTCTGAGGAAGCCTCGCCGTTCATCAAACAAATTGAATACGAAGAATTTTTTGCTTTGCAAGCAAAAGTCAAAATATCATTCTCGTCGCCAAGCGAAACGATACTAATGGAATTGACTGGCTCTTGTTTGTTGCGAGTAGCTAACACAGGAACCGAGCGCTCGAGTTTATATAGTTTCTCGAAAAAACCATCAGTGGAAAAATCTAAGTTGATCTCAGAAAAATCTTTTTCATGCCATTCTTTGTCTGGTAAAACCTTAACACCGGAGGCTGGATGCATTCCGGACAGGACTCGTTTCCCTGTTTCCGGGTGCTGGTGATACCACCATTGGAAACCAGTACCAAAAGCAGACAAGGTCAACATTTTTGCTTGAGGACACAGGTCCAGTGGTGGGACTTTGAACTTCTTTAACCACTTTAACTCTTCCTCATTCATCTCCCATTTCTCACCTAACAACGGACAGGTCCGCTCACCCATTTTAACCGAGTCTAATATTTCGCTAATTTTAGCATCGTATTTTGGAGTCTTACTAGCCATATTGTTCTAGATGTTTTAGATAACACTGCTGACAGTATACCTTGCGTTCTTTAAAAACTAAATTCTTGTAAGTCACGATGTCGATACCACAAGAGTCGCAGGCCTGAGCCTCTTTATGTGGCGAGTTCGAGTGTCGGATCAGATCAGTCAAACGCGCGATAAAGTGTTGCCGTGGAAACGGCCACCGTTTCTTTTTGTAAATCTCAAACTCAGGATTGATCACAGAAAAATCTCGACCAAGACCTGTATCTCGAATTGGTACTCCGACAAACTTATCAGGGCCGATCTCGTCGATACAATCTGGAATATCTAAAATACTGACTGGTTCCTGATCTAACTGCTTTGGAGCCAAGACCAGACCTTCTGCCTGATCGTACACATCAGCTCCCCATTTCTTTAAATCATCAACATCGTATCCATAATAAATTTCTCCGATCGAATTCTGGAAACCATGCGGACAAAACTTGACTGGCCAAAACTCGCCGTAACTTCCCTCTTCCAGCATCTGACATTTGATTTGATCAACAGTCTTCCAATATTCTTCTTCAGAATATTCTTTGTTAAAAATATGAAACCGTTTTTTCTTAAGTCCAAAACAACCAAAACAGTTCTCACAATCAACACACATGGCACTGTATTCACAATCAATCATTCCATGTCCACCCATACAAAACTTAGTTCCACTACTATTACTTGATCCAGTTGTCATGTAACCATCCTTACCCCAACCTGGACCTGACATGTACACACAGCCCTCATTATCAAGCCCGAAGCGACAACGATACATATCTGTGCTACGTATAATCCAATAACAGTCTTGGCAACGAGTACAGCCGATCACATGCTCACCATCACCACCTTGATTCCCAAAAGAAAAACACACTGGCCAAACTGCCTCTTCTGTAATTAGATTAAAAAACTTTTTATAGTATTTATCAGCGACAGATCGACATCCTAAATCGACTTCAGCTCGACGTTTTTCCCATTCTTCTTGAGTCAACTGTTCATTAAACCACAGATACTTTTTATTACGTTTATTGGTTGCTCCAAAACAATTTTGACAATTACGACAATCAAATAGAAAACTGGAACTCATACATTCGACTGACTCCAAAACATATTCACTATCAACTATCTTTTGTGAACCACCAACAAAGTATGATCGGATTGCTTCCTCACCATTGGCTATATCAACTGAATCTTCACCATTAATCATTGTATATGTGTAATAACAACGATTGACCATGGAGCCACAAGCCATATAGCTGTCAACGGACTTAAAGGAAGCAATACCAATCGTGTTTTGACAAGCTGTTGAGCGAGTGGCTTTTTCTGGTATTTTTAGTCTTAAATCCCATAACTGTTCCATTGTTGGTCGGCTTGAATCATAGTCCTGTCCAACATCAGTAAAATCTGTTACCTGCCATTCATCGTCTTTCATTACAGAGAATGGTACATCAGGATGAGCTGAGGACAAGATCACTTCACCATGCACATCTTTCTTCCACCAAACTGACAGACCTGTATTAAAAGCGTTTAAGTAATCTAGTCGCATCACAGGTTCGACCGAGCTCGGCGGGACGTTGAAGTGGCGACAGACCTCGATTTCCTTTTCGTCGAGCGCCCAGGTTTTTCCTGACAAAGGACAAACCTGCTCCTGCCCTGGCTTTAGAGCGTCTAGGATAGTTTTTGCTTTTTGATCGTACTGTGGAATTCTTGACATAACTGTTTTTTCGTGTTTAACTGACTTTAGCCTTTGATGAACGGTGCGCGCAAGCGCATGCGTTCATTTTATTTTTTAGTTGAGTTCTGTTTGGTGGGCGTAGCAGGTGCACCTTCTGAGTTGTCACTCAAGAGGGTTCGGGTTCGATTCCCGATACGTCCACCATTATCAGAGCTTGACTTATGATTGGAAAATTATTATCCTTAAATTAGTGACGACTCAGAGGATGCATAAAATGCTACCAAAAATCCCTCCACCCGGAGGCGATTTTTGTTTTTAACCGTTTTGTTCTAGATATTTAATATAACAATCATTACAGTAAATCTTGCGGCTGGTGTGACCAGCATTATAAGCGACTGTGATGTCTTTACTGCAACTTACACACTTGGTCTGTTCAAACTTACCTTGATTAGCTTCAAAGAATAAATCTTCCATACGCTTAATAAAGTGCTTTTTCGGTGGTGCAACTTTCATGCGGCGATAAAACTCGACCTCAGGCTTAATCATGGCAAAGCGTCGATTAGCAGTCTCGTCCAACAAAGGAACTCCGATCCAGTCGTCAGACAAATCGTTCACATGATCCGGTAACTCTGACAGCTTTCTTAATTTGGAAGCGTCAACCAGATCCTTACCGATCGCTCCTTCTGACTCTGGGTCATAGTCCAACGCCCCTAATTGCTTAGCTTCTTCTGGAGTTGAGTGGAACCAGGTTGGTGATCCACTCTCAGCGTGATAACTCGGAGAGTACTTGATCGGGAAAAACTCACCGTATTCGCCTCGATCTAACATGGCACACTTGAGTTCATCGACACGACGCCAGTACTCGTCCTCTGGATACTCTTTATTAAAGATACAGAATTTCTTACGCTGCAACCCAACACACCCAAAACAGTTCTCACAGTTGTAGCACAACAAACAGTATTCGTTGTTATCACAGTGGATGTTCAAAAATCCATACTTGATATTACTAGAGTATACCGCGGTTCCAGAATAAAAGACCTCAGTCGACCAGACTGGGTAGCCAGCAAAAGCACAACGCTCAGAATTACCAGTAGTAATATTACAGGAATACAGATCAAGACATCCCTCGTCAGCCATGTAAGTATCAACCACGCGAGTTGAACCAGTTAAGTATTCGCCGGACACGTCCGTACAGCGCTCGTTAAAATTCTCTGGCCAAATTCCTTGTTCACCAATCAAAACCTGAAATTGTCGAACATACTTGTCCAGCTCCTGACGAGATCCTAAATCAACTTCTGCTTTACGCTTCTCCCATTCTTCCTGTGTTAACTGCTCATTGAACCAGAGATACTTCTTATTTCGTTTGTTAGTCGCTCCAAAACAGAACTCACAATTGCGACAGTCAAACAAAAAGTTTGAATTCATACAGTCACGACTATCACGAACATAATAACTGTTGTGAATCCGATACGAGTGCACTACATTAAACGAATTCTGGACATTACTGCTCAGATAAACCTCGGCGGAATCCTCAATATCAGTTGAGATGTGTGAGTAAATACAACGTCGAGATTTTGAAGCCCCAACAAAATAACTGTCCTCGTCGCCTCGAGAAACAAACACAATCGAATTTTTTGGCGGAATATTATTTCGTGTTGCTGGCATTGGTACTGACAACTGGAGTTCGCGCCACTGTTCGAAAAATGGTTGTGAGACATCATAGTCGCGTCCTGTATCAATAAAATCTTTCTCAAACCATTCAACATCAGGCAATACCTTAATTCCGGTGGCAGGATGAACTGTACAAATAACAGGCTTTCCTGTTTCAGGATGTTTCTGATACCAGAACTGATAACCAACATACCAATAACCATGATGCAGCCATCGTGTCCGCGGTGACACCTTTGGGGGCGGAACGTTAAACTTTTTATACCAAGAAATCTCCTCGTCAGTCATGTTCCATTTCTGACCGGTCATGGAGCACTCTCGTTCTCCTGGCGTAAGCCCGTCGAGAATCTCTTTTACTTTAGCATCATATTTTGGTGTGTTAGACATATCAACCGTTAGTTTCTAGATATTTAAGATAATGTTCGCGGCACAGAATTTTACGACCACGGAAAGCTACGTTCTCGGCAGCTGTGACCTGTTTCTGACATTCAGCACACGAGGCCTGAATAAATTTACCTGCATTAGATTGCTTAAAAATGTCTTGCATGCGCGAGATGAAATGCTGCTGTGGCGGACCGATGCGGTGCTTGCGATAAAATTCAATCTCTGGTTTTAGATAAGCAAAACGTCGCTTCCAGTTCGGATCGTACAGTGGGATCCCTAGCCATTCCTCGTCCTTAAAGTCATCAATGCAATCTGGTACTTCAGTTACGTCACGCATCTTGGACGTGTCTGAAAGCTCCTCACCGATCGCCCCCTCGGATTCAGGATCAAATTCCAAAGCCCCAAACTTTTTATCATTCTCGATCGGACAGTCAAAATACAACGTAGCTCCGGAATCCGGAAAGTAGCTTGTAGCCATATTGGACGGAAAGAACTCACCATATTCACCAGCGTCAAACATCTTACACTTCAGCTCATCAACCAGTTGCCAATACTCTTCTTCAGAATACTGCTGGTTCAAAATACAAAATTTCTTGTGGTTCAACCCAACACAACCGAAACAGCTCTCACAGTTACAACAATCAATACAATATTCAAGATCCTGACACGAAGTACAATGATACGAGTATCGAATCTTCGAAGAACGTGTAGTGTTAGTTGAGTAAAAACAATTATTGGAACTAAACATTCCAGAACAAAAAGCGGAATCAAAAGTGTTGTTGGTGCCATAGTTCACCCAATAAGTATCGTGAACATTGTTGACGCTACCATAACCAAACTTGTTGTCATTGACCTTAGTCAGATACTCGCCAGTACAATTAACCGCTTGTTCATTAAAATTCTCTGGCCACACTCCTTCTTGTTTAATTAGTTCGACATATTTCTGATAATACTCATTGATAACAGAACGCTTACTGAAATCGATTTGATCAACGCGAGTTCTGTATTCGGCCTCAGATAGTTGTTCATTAAAGAAAATAAACTTGCGATTACGTTTGTTAGTCGCTCCGAAACAATACTGACAGCCGCGGCAGTCAAACAAGAAAGCTGAGTCCATACACTCTCGCGAGCCACGAATGAACTTACAGTTAAAAATCTTCTGCGAGTCACTGATATTAAAAGAATTGGTCACGGTCACGCTATTGAAAACCTCAGCCGAATCCTCCTCTTCCAAAACCCACATACTAAAGAGCGAGTTCTTGGCCGTACAGAACATGTTGAAGTAACTGTTGACGTCACCAAGCGAGAAACGCGCGATACTATTTTGTGGTTCTTCTTCATTATGTTCAGCCCGGACTGGCACCTCAAGCTGTAAGGCTCGGAGTTGTTCGAAGAACGGTTGATCGATCACCAAAGTTCGACCCTTATCGATGTAATCACGATCGAACCAAATCTTGTCTGGCAAAACCCTGAGTCCAGTGGCCGGATGGATAAAAGTCAGAATTGGTTCTCCGGTCTCGGCATTCTTGTTCCACCACCACTGATATGATGTAAACCAACCAGTCTCTACCCACCATCGTGTCTGCGGCGATCGCTTTGACGGCGGGACGTTGAACTTTTTGTACCAACTGATCTCCTCTTCATCCATCATCCACTCATCACCTGTGAGCTCGCATATACGCTCGCCCGGCTGCATCGCATTCAAAATCTCCTTTACCTTGGCGTCATATTTAGGAGTATTAGCCATATTTTTCTAAGTAGTTTAAATAACAAGGTTTACATAGGACGTTTCGCTCTTGATGCGTTGAATTCTTAAACGTTATAATTTCTTTTTTACATTCATGACAGGTTGCTTGTTCAGGGATCGGAGAGTTAGCTGTCCGGATCAGATTCTTCAAGCGAGTTAAAAAATGTTGGCGTGGAAAAGCTAGGCTTTCGCGCTTATAATATTCAAACTCTTTCTCAGTCACACTAAAGTTACGTTTGATCTCAGAATCATACAGCGGCTTGCCCACGAACTTACTAGTATCGATCTCATTCAAACAATCTGGAACCGATTCAATCGGAGTGCCACTTTGTTCTCCCTGCTCGTCAACCAACACCACACCACCGCGAGTAGGATCAAAACGTGGCGCATCGTAGGCCTTCAACTCCGCCTCAGAATATCCAAGAAACACATTGGCCATAGAATGCTCTAAACCGTTCTGAGAAAACTCTGCTGAAAAGAACTCGCCGTATTCTCCTCGATCCAACATGGCACATTTAATTTCGTCGAGCTTTTCCCAGTACTCGTCTTCAGAATACTGAACATTCAAAATGCAATACTTTTTCTTTTGCAATCCAACACACCCAAAACAGTTCTCACAGTTATAACAGTCCGTACAGTACTCCATGTTCTGACAATGCCAGCAACGGAAACAAAACCTAAGCCATGAGCCAGAAACTGTATCACAGGTGCAGTAAGTCAGACTTGACCAACCAGACCAGGCCGAAAAGGCAGAGTCCTGCATATCTTCCATCATCTAACAATTATATAGATCATTGGACTTTCTGACCCAGAAACTATTGTGACAACGTGTTGACTCTTCTAAATACTCACCCGTGCTTTCCATTGCCCCGATATTAAAGTTCTCAGGCCACATTGCGTCTTTAACCAAAGCTTGAAACTTTTGTTCATACTCCTGCAATTTCGAATAACATGACAGGTCAACTTCAGCCAACCGTTTCTCATACTCTTCCTGAGTTAGTTGCTCGTTGAACCAAAGATATTTTTTATTGCGTTTGTTGGTTGCTCCAAAACAGAACTCGCAGTTACGACAATCAAACAAAAAGCTAGAGTTCATGCAGTCACGTGACTCAAATGCAAACCGACATTTGAACAATTTGGAAACTTTGTTGGTTCGATAACAAAACTGGCTGTTATGGGCATTAGTCGAGTCTACACTATCGTCACTAAAAAGCGACAAAGCAGTATACATGCAACGCTTGTTCTCGGGCTGACTAAAAATCAAATAACTATCTTCACATTTGATATGATCAACCCCAACAGTATTTAGACTGGTCCCGTCATCACGCATTGATCCCACGGGTACGGAAAAAGCTAGCTCACGAAATTGGTCCATGAACGGTTTAGTTGAATCTATTTCTGGGCCCTTACGCAAAAACTCCTCAGTGATCCATTCTTTATCGGTGATCACCTGATACGGACTGTCTGGGTGAATAAAGCTTAGAATCGGTTTACCTGTTTTGGCGTGTGACTTCCACCATAAAGCGATCCCTGAGGCGAAACCATAAACCAACCGCATCCTAGTCTGCGGCGCCCACTTCGACGGTGGGACGTTGAACTTTTTGTACCAGGAGATTTCTTCATTCGTCATTTCCCATTTGGCACCTGTGAGTTCACACGTCCGCTCTCCGGGAGAGGTCGCTTCCAAAATCTCCTTTACCTTTTGATCAAATTGTGGTGTTTTTGACATATTTATTCACAAATTTCTATTGACAACAGCTCAATGGGTTAGCCATATTGCTCTAAATATTTTAGATAGCACTCTTTACAATAAATTTGTCGCTCAGGATACGTAGCATTTTGAGCGGTCATGATATCCTTGTTACAAGCTGAACACCTGATATCAATAAACCGTGCGGAATTCTCTTCGATAGACAGCGTATTCATCCGATCCATAAAATGTCGATCTGGCAGTGGAAGACCAAGCTTGCGATACAAATTCAACTCTGGCTGAATAAAAGCAAAATAACGTCGTTCTTTCTCATCGTAGAACGGTTTGCCGACAATATCCTCGTCTTTGACGTCGTTAATACAATCTGGAACCTCAGACGAAGGCCGAGCATTCTTACTGTCATCTAACTCACCCAAAGCCCCGTCCTCGCTTTCATCAAATACCGGAGCTCCGATCGTCTTACCAACTCCTTTTGGCGGAGCTAGATATATCTTAGCTCCGCAACGCGACCAAGGATTAACCCCCATAGACGCTGGGAAGAATTCACCATAACTTCCCTGCTCTAGCATCCAACACTTAAGTTCATCAAGCCTGATCCAAT
>CAYZPO010000026.1:0-10569 GCA_964480695.1 uncultured Gammaproteobacteria bacterium
ACTGCCTCCGTATCCTGAGTCTCAAATTCAGAACGATGATCTTTTACCATGTGGTACGGATGCAGAACATATGATCGAATCTGGTTCCCCCATTCAGCACTCTGATACTCCCCGCGCAGCTCCTGTTTCTTTTCTGCTTCCTCTTGCATCTTTAATTGATGTAGCTTGCTTTTCAAAATCTTCATTGCCGTTTCCTTGTTCTGTAACTGCGAGCGTTCGTTCTGACAGGACACAGTAATCTTGGTTGGCTCGTGGACGATACGAACAGCCGAGTCCGTGGTATTCACGCTCTGACCACCATGACCACCAGAAGCAAAAGTATCGATCCGCAGATCCTTAGGATCGATCTCAAACTCAGTTGTTTCATCCAACTCTGGCAAAACCTCAATCAAAGCAAACGAGGTGTGCCGCATCTTTTCTGCATCAAACGGTGAGATGCGAACAAGCCGGTGAACTCCGTGCTCACTTTTCAAATATCCATACGCGTAACGACCACGAACCTGAATGGTCACGCTCTTGATCCCAGCCTCGCTTCCGCGGGACTCAAACAAAATCTGAGTCTCGAAATTTTTCTTTTCACAAAAACGCAAAATCATGCGCATCAACATCTCAGCCCAATCCTGAGAATCGGTCCCACCAGATCCAGCATGAAAGGACAGGATGGCATCGTTCTTATCGTGTTCCCCTGAAAACAGGGTCGCGAATTCCATTTTTTCAAAACGACCGGTCAGATCTTCAAGACTTGAAGCAACATCATCGTGCATGGAATCATCTCCAGATTCCGCCAGTTCGAGCAACTCATCAACCTCTTGCAAAAAACTTTTCCAACGATCCAGTTCCTCACGCAAATCACTGGCCTGCTTACCGACCCGCTTAGCCCGATCCTGGTCAGACCAAAAATCCGGAGCTGCCATATCAGCCTCAAGGGTCTTCAGCTGTGTCTCCACTGTGTCTAAATCTAAAAGAGACCACGTGCTTGTGGCCCGCTCTTTAAGCTCCTTAATCTGCTTTATGAGCTCCTTCATAAGTAAGCTTATTCTAGCAAAATATCGTTTTAAAAGCAATCATTCAGACCCTTTCTACTCTCTACTCTCTACTCTCTACTTTTCCGCTAACTTTAGCCACGTTCCCTTGACAAAACTTGCACTTCATGCTAAATTTACTCTCCTTCATCAGCGTGCGTTGCAACGTGTTGAGAAAACTAGAGCTAATAGCCCTATGTACCGATCAGTCCGGATTGGTCACACACAAACCACGTAAACCAAGTCATAAAAACCTGACTAGATGAAGAAGGGTGTTTCTGTGAAAAGACTCCTGAACTGGAGACCTTTCGGGGTCTACAAGACCTGCTGGGTGGTCAACCTGGCACTGGTCATCTTCTGCAGCATAGCCGTGATCACAACCCACAGCCTGTGGTATCTCGCTCCGATTGCCGCTGGATTGCTCACCTTCAGTGCAGTCCTCTATCGAGCCAACACAGGTGAACAGTAGGCGGATGCGAGCATCTGCTCCCAGACAAAATCCGCACCAACACCTCCCCTCGTCGACGGCGGCCCGTGCACTTCTCGCGCCGGGCCCCGTCACCTACCATCCTTACCTGGATGCAGACGGATGGAAATAAGAAATTCGAAATGAGAAATACGAAACTTGTTTCCACCTGCCTTCATCTGTGTGAGTAAAGAATAGGGAATCCAGATGCTAACAATCAGCATCTGGTAGGTAGTTCGTACCAACCCTGTTCAAAAAGAAAGCACGACGAAAAGGAGAGTATTGATGAGGGATATTTCCAGTCTGTGGATCACAGACTTCTTCCATGAGATCGCCCACCGGGCAACTCGGCACATCGTGCTGATCACGGTTCTGCTGTCTGCGGTCACAGTGGTCCTCTTCGCGGTTCCGGTGATCAACTACTGGGCCGCTCTGCTGCCGGTGTACATCGGACTTCTGACCCTGGCCGTGTTCTACGCCCTGCTGGACAAGGAACGGCGGATCCACCGTCGGAACTACTACAAGGCCAAGCAGGAAGCAAGCCAGGTCAAGCGGGAACTCGACAGGGTGTCTCAGGTTGCCAAGGACCAGTACACTGCTCGCGAAGTGGTGACCAACCAGTTCCTGTGGATGGGAAGAGTGCTCGGCTCTTTGCACGTGAACACGACCTGGGACGACCGAAGGCAGACCACGCTGGTATTCAACTACCTGCAGCGAGCCTACCTGTCCAGGATCGTTCCATCAGATATCCTCCGACCCCAGTTCATCCTGGGACAGGTCCTGAGCACTGGCGGCCTGACCATTGCGGCACTGATCCAGTTCAGTGGATTTATCGCGGGAAGAGATCACCAGCCCCACAACTGCTCCAAGACGGCGCAGGCCTGGCAGGAGGCCATCTGCGAGGCCCAGGTCATTCTGATCTGTGCTGGGAAGACCAAGGGGCTGGGCGACATGAGCCCGGAGGAAGCGGCTGTGACCATCCAGCGTCTGCAGAACACACTCGCGGTCGAACGGCCTCCGGGCCTGACCGAAGAGCAGTTCCGTCAGCGCCTGGACCGGTTGGCCGAACGGTACCCGACCATCGAGGTTCTGGTCACCGGGGATGAGGTCACCCCGGCCGGCGAGCGGCTCCTGCTGAAGAGCTGATCGCTGGACAACCTCAGGAGACATCCCCAAGACGGCGGCGCAGCGTATCGATACGCTAGCAGCCACGTCATCTCGCCCCGCAACTGCCCACGAAGAATCATCGTACGTGCGCAGCGGCGGGGTTCTTCTATTATTTAAGCTCATAACTCAACCCAAGGGTTGACAGGTAAGCTTAAATAAGCTAACCTTACTCTCTTCTTTCACAACTAGCAGAGCACCGGCTCTGCGCATTTCCGCAAAAGCGGAAGGGGGACGCCATGAAAATAAGAAGAAACCTGATGAGCAAGATAAAAAAAGCCCTGTTGAGTTGGGAAGACGACATCATCCTGATGGTGTTTTGTGCCCTCTTGACCGTCCTTTCCATTCCCTTCTTGAATCTACGGCTGCGCGAATACGCCGCCCTCATTGCAGTGGTTCTCGTGTTCATCGTATTGAACCGCTACAAAGAAGCAAAGATCACTCAGAAGATCGAGTGGATGATGGTGGTGGTCACTGTCCTATTTTGTCACTTCGCCGCACTCTCTTGTGTGATTGCCTGGATTCTGATCCCATGGCTTCTGAAGTTCTGGGTTCCGGTGATCATGCTCCTGGCCCTGGGCTGCACAACCATCGTCGCGATCGCCCTGTACCAACGCAAGAAGGAGCAGCACCAGAAGCTGGTCGAAAAGAGGAGACAACTGAGAGAGCTGGCAGAGGATCTTCAACAGCATGTCCAAATGCTCAGTGGATGCTGGCAAAGCGCATATGCGCTTGACCTATCCAGCGATCATGATGGCAACTACCCGGAATGGCTCAAAGATCATCTCTTCCAGCTTCGCTGTCAGCCAGGGTATCAGATATCCATCATCTGTGGCATGATAGCAGAGGCCTATGGTGAATCTACTCCAGTGAACACCATGGGTGAAAATCCTGAGTACGGTTGGTTTATTGAGGAAATTGTCCTGCCCCAACTACTGGGGGTGATCGAACAATGTGGTCCCCACAAAAACAATCAGGAACGTATCCAGTCACTCCTCCGCACCATTAACCCGAAGGTGGTCGGTCGTATAGCCCACAAGTTGTGGAAAGACCGGGACCAGGTCAGAGAGATCACTGCCGAAGATCCCGACGATTCAACGATCTACAACCTCGCCATGCTGCACTCGACAGACGACCAGCCCGAGGACGAGCCTGCCCCTTAGACCTTTCCCGCCCCATGCGGAACGTAAACCGCACCCACCTGATTCCATTCCCCACTCGGAAGGATCGCGTGAGTGCGGTTCTTCTATTTTAAAACCAAAGGCGGGGTCAAGGGACCCCGCCTATAGCTATTATCAACTACTCCTTACAACTTAATCTTCTTCGCATACTCACCTAACACTGGCATCTCCCAGTACTCACCGTTCAGTGCCTTGATAATTCCCATCACTGCCAGGACGATCAAAGTGATCCAAGCTACAAAGAGAATTAACCATCCAATAACCGGAATAAACATAAGAACAAAACCAACAACCCAAAGGATAACTGAGATCACGGTTAGGACTAGACCCTGCTTACCATGGAACTGAGCAAACTTAGAATCTTTCTTGCCTAACAAAGGAATCAGACACAAGATCCAGAGATAACCGATCGCTGCAATAACCTTGTTGTCCTCAACGTCCTTGTTATCAGTTTGGGGTGCCTCTTGAGGTGCTTCTGACATATTTTATATTTATTATTTTAAGTTTAACGGGGGTATTATATCATCTTTCCAAGTACTTGAACATTGATCATTGAGACTTGATCATTCAAAAAAGTGGCCTCAGCCACTTTTTTGTCTTACATCATCCCAGGCATTCCTCCCATGCCGGCTGGCATAGCTGGAGCTGGTTCATCTGGTTTTGGAATTTCTGTCACTGCTGCTTCAGTTGTAATCACCATCACTGCAATCGAAGCTGCATTCTGCAAAGCTGATCGCGTTACTTTGGTTGGATCAACAATTCCAGCTGCCACCATGTCTTCAAACTTGTCTGTGGCCGCGTTATATCCATTTGATCCTTCAGCATTTTTCACTTTGTCTGCAATAACAGATCCATCCTGACCAGCATTCTCAGCGATCATACGAATTGGTTCTTCAAGGGCTCGGCGGACAATTTGCAATCCGACAACTTCGCCGGGGTCGCTGGTGCCGATATCATGGAGTACTTTCGCGGCACGAATCAGAGCCACACCACCTCCGGGAACAATTCCTTCCTCTACTGCAGCTTTGGTCGCAGACACAGCGTCTTCAACCCGGTGCTTTTTCTCTTTCATCTCAGTTTCTGTAGCAGCACCCACTTTGATCACAGCCACACCGCCAGACAATTTGGCCACACGTTCCTGAAGCTTCTCACGATCAAAGTCTGAGTCAGTCTGTTCCATCTGCTTTCTGATCTGAGCGACTCGCTCTTCAATCTTAGATTTGTCGCCGTGGCCCTCAACAATAGTGGTGTGATCTTTGTCAGCCACGATCTTGCGGACACGACCTAGATCATTAAGTTCTGCATTCTCGAGTTTGAGTCCAACCTCTTCTGAAATAACTTTTCCACCAGTCAAAATAGCGATGTCCTCGAGCATGGCTTTACGACGATCTCCAAAAGCCGGGGCTTTAATTGCCAACGCGCTAAAGCTACCGCGTAGTTTGTTAACGACTAAAGTCGCCAACGCCTCACCATCGATATCTTCAGCAATAATCACAATCTCTTTCTTGCCACCCTGCGCCACTTTCTCCAGCAACGGCAGGATATCCTGAACAGAACTGATCTTTTCAGTCGTAATCAACACATGGCAATCTTCATAAACCGCTTCCATGCGATCGGCGTCAGTTACCATATACGGTGAGACATAACCTTTATCGAACTGCATTCCCTCAACAGTCTCGACTTCGATTCCAAATGACTGAGACTCTTCCACTGTGATCACACCGTTCTCACCAACCTCTTTCATAGCCTTAGCAATCTGGCCCCCAATCTCTTTGTCATTAGCTGAGATTGAAGCCACCTGCTCGATCTCATCACCGGTGATTGGTTTGGAAATATTTTCCTGAAGCTCCTTAACCACAGCGTCAACACCCTTTTCAATTCCACGACGCAGGATCTGCGGGTTAGTTCCAGCTGTCACGTTCTTCAAACCTTCAGTGATCAAAGCCTGGGCCAAAACAGTCGCTGTAGTTGTTCCGTCACCAGCAACGTCATTAGTCTTAGAAGCAACTTCTTTTACTAGTTCTGCACCAAGATTCTCAAATTTATCTTCCAGTTCAACTTCACGAGCCACAGTCACTCCGTCCTTAGTTACAGTTGGAGCACCATAACCACGATCAAGAACCACATTTCGACCACGAGGACCCAAAGTCACTTTAACTGCATCAGCCAGTTGATCAACTCCTGACTTAAGTTTATGTCTTGCCTCCTCATTAAAATTAATTTGCTTTGCCATAAATTTATTCAATAATTCCGACTACATCGTCCATACGAATAACCATGTATTCTTGTTTGTCGATCTTAATCTCGTCTGGAGTGTATTTTTTAAACATGACCTTATTGCCGACCTGAACCTCCATCACTGAGCGTTTGCCATCCTCCATTAATTTACCTGGGCCAACAGCCACAACCTCGCCCTGCTCAGGACGATCCTTGTCCACGGTGTCTGGCAAAATAATCCCAGACGCGGTCACCTCTTCACGTGAAAGAGGTTTTAAAATGATGTAGTCATTTAAGGGTTTAATCATAATTTTCAAGCTTATTTTTCTAGGTCATAATCTTGCCTGAATAAGCCACAAATGTCAAGAAACTTAAATGGAACCCTAAAGGGTTCCGCTACACAATATATGTTCTTAAGTTCTTTAGTTTCTTAGTTCTTCGGTTCCGACAACCTCAACGTCATGGCCAGCATAAACGCGGCCAAGGCCATGCCTGGCCACAGACTGAAAAGATAATGGTCGAATAGGGCAACTACAAGCACAACATTCCCGATGGCCATGGCACCAATAGCTGTGGCTCGTGGGAAGGCTTTAAAATTCAGACGATCGATCGAAGCAATCCAAAGGATAAACAGGAATAATCCAATAATACCAACCTCACCGAGAATCAGGAGAAGGCTGTTGTGAATTGGCTGGAAGGACCAGTTCGGAGATGCTAAGTAATCCTGTCCCAGAGCAGCGGTATAGTTACCGATCCCGACTCCAAACCAAAGATCGTCCTGTACCGTTGGTAAGAAAAGTGAGTAACCAGCCTGACGTTCCGCAATTGACTGAGCTTCGAGTCTGAAAGTTGGATGAAAACGAGCTGCCACTGGCTCCCAAAACATGATCAGAGAAACAACGATCGAGACCGCAGCAATAGAAATAAACGGTAAAGCCTTACGTACCGCAACTCGGTGCTCCCAGAGTAAGATCCAACCACCAACCATGGCTGAGATAAAAAATGCTAACCACGCCGAGCGGGAAAAGGTCAGAACAAAAGCCACAGCCAGAACCACAGCACTTCCCATAAACAATCGTCGGTGAGTCAATTTCTTAAACCAGCGCGGTAACATCATCAAACAGATCAGACCCACAGCCAAATAGCCTCCGAATAGGTTCGGATGCTGGAACGAGCCGTAAGCACGCATTAGCCGACCATCAATCGTTTCGACAACCGAGGTCCCAGCTACAGCCACATCATGCCAAGCTAGACCAAGCCAAGTAAAGGCTGGACTGGTTCCAGCAAAAAACTGCCAGATCCCGAGCAAAGACGGAATGATTAAACCAAGAACGAATGCAGCGAGTAACTTGTGTGGCTTAACTCGTTTATCCAACATGTTGTGAAAAAAGAAAAAGGCCACCAGCAAGTGTAGCCAAACCATGATTGATAATCCAGGATTTAGAGCACCTTGAATCGAGAATAAAGCAGCAAATAAAAAAACTCCTCCTAAAATCAATGGCCAGTCAAAGTGTTTATTGGACTGAATCCGTGGACGCAGAATAGCTACGGCAATCACCAGAAGCTCGGTCACGAACAGACTTAGCACCCCATACTCCCAAACTCCACCATTCAGATATTCCTGTCCAAAAATCCATCGTGTCTGCCACGGCAGCAAAAAAACTGTTAGGTAAACTATTTTATTGATTAACTTATCTCGCATAATAAACGACGAACCGGATCAGAGATCCGTTAGAAGACCTTCTGAAAATCTTCTCAGCCATCTTTGATGGCGTCTGTAAAATTATTGTACCACTTCTGACATGATCGCTTCCAGTTTATCCCGGAATTCAGCCCGACGATCATTGTCGTGAAACTTGAGCATGGCATCAGAGACCACGACACGCGAATCACGATTAGCCATGTTTTGTATCACTTCCGGGAACTTACGACGCTGTAATTTCTCAGCCAATTGTTCAACAAATCTTGGAAACCGAAATGAACGTGTAAACGACTCAATACGACGTGCGGCATGTGATACACCCGGAGCACTATTCGTTAACGTTTGATCCAGCCAGCCGTTGGCTTGAGCAAACTGCTCGAACACGTTATCCCGATCAAACACCGGAACAATCGAGCGTGACCAATAAGCTAAATATGGATCACTTCCCTCAAGTCGCAGTGAAGACAGGTCAAGATTAGTATCACTCAAAAAGAAAGTGAAGCAAAGTGGATCGCGTTTGCCAGCTCCCGGGCGCATCCGTAGCAACTTGAACGGAGTCACTGATAACAAACGTGAGGTCCAAACAGAACCCTCACGCACGATAATAAAAATATCTACGTCACTGCCCTCTCGTGTGTGATTCCAGGCCAAAGTATTACAGGCAGCAATTCCACGCACGCTTGGGATCAGAGACAAAAAGCGAGTCGCTCGACGTAATCGTTTGTATTTACGTACCGCATCTAACCAACGCTCGTGTCGTGTTGCAACTAGCTGCTCCACATCCTGATCAACTAAGGACCAAAAACCTTGATGTGATTTTAGTCGAGCACACAAAAACTCGCTCTTGGCGAGTTCTTGTCGTACATCGAATAAAGAAGCTTTGTCCTGAGCTCCCAAGAGCCATTTCCAAATCTCGAAACTGGTCAGTGGGTAATCGAAAAGTGAAAAATAAGCTACGGTTCTAAAGATTACTTTTGACAAATTAGACATACACATGTGTAGCGGAACCCTTTAGGGTTCCATTTTACAGCTGACATGGAAGGCTAAAGCCTTCCGCTACACCTCTTTAACCTCCTTTTTCTTTCTAAAGTAAATCAACTGCTGGATCACCGCGACAATATTCACCACCGCCCAATACAGGGTCAAACCACCAGGCAAGGAAGCTCCGATAACCACCGTAATCACAGGCATGAAATAAACCATGGACTTGTTCATCGCAGCCATCATATTCTCGTCCTTGGCCCCAGGTGTTTTGGCGACCTGACTCGGCGGCTTATTAATAACCATCATCTTGGCCTGAGCAAACTGGAAGATTCCAGCAATAACAGCCAGGATCAAATTTGGTGAAGACAGGTCAACTATCCCAAAAAGGAATGGGTTGATCAGTCCTGGATCAGGCACGAACGAATAAAGATCATATACACCAGTCTCACCATTAAGCCCGCGCAAGAACACTCGGTACAACGCCAAGATAATTGGCAACTGAACCAGTAGTGGCAAACAAGATGACAATGGATTAACCTTTTCTTCTTTATAAAGCTCCATCATGGCCTTGGCCTGCCCTTCCTTGTCATCCTTGTACTTTACTTTTAGTTCTTCAATTTTTGGTTGGAGCTCTTGGAGCGCTCGCTGAGACTTAAGTGAACGACCTTGCAGCGGCCACAAAATCAACTTAATGACCACGGTCAAGATTATAATGGCGACTCCAATATCCTGACCAGGCACAATGGCATACAGCGCCACCAAAAAATTATACAGCGGCTCAGCCAATAACGTATTAAATAATTCAATCATAGATTACTCCTCCTTATTTTCGTCTCCTCCTTGGGGCTCAACGAACTCCTCTTCCTCTTTATCTTCTGATTCCTCCTTCTTGATCTCGTCTTCCGGACCAGCCGCTTCCCCGCCTTCATCCTGAACATTAATCTTCCAACCAACCAAGTTAGCTGCAAGGCGAACATTCTGCCCGCTCTTACCAATAGCCAACGAAAGCTGATCTGCAGCCACAGTGGCTACAGCTGATTTCTCGTCTTCGTCCAATTCGATACCTTTAACCTTGGCCGGAGATAAGGCGTTGGCAATATAGTCATCAATATCCTCGCTCCATTCGATAATATCAATCTTCTCCCCGCCAAGCTCAGCAATGATTGTTTGAATGCGAGTTCCGCGCTGACCAATACAGGCACCAATCGGATCAATGTTCTCATCATCAGTCCAAACAGCAACTTTTGAGCGACCTCCGGCTTCGCGAGCAATGGCTTTAATCTCCACAGCTGCGTCAGCCACCTCAGGAATCTCTAGCTCGAACATACGGCGAACCAACTCTTCTGCTGTTCGTGAAAGTAAAATCTCTGGACCCTTGGTAGTCAACGACACCTGACGAACAAAGAATTTCAACCGATCACCAGAATTATAACGCTCAGTCATCACCTGATCTTCAGGGCGAATAATTCCAGTTGTACGTCCAAGATCGACCAAGACGATACGACCTTCACGACGCTGTACAGTTCCAGTAACCACTTCGCCTTCAATTTCTTTGAACTCTGAGAACAGTACTTCGCGTTCAGCTTCGCGTAGCTTCTGAGTAATCACCTGCTTAGCGGTCATCGCGGCCATGCGTCCAAACTCACCCGGCAACTCTAACTCCTGACGCAGCACCTGTTCGATCTCAATCTCAGGATCAACTTCCTTAGCCTCGGTCACCATGATCTCGGTCTTGGGGTTAAATGTTGGGCCTTCGTCTTCAAGCGGCTCTTCTAGCTCTGGTGGAATTTCTTCCCCAGCTTCTTTCAAGCGTTCGATCTCAGCAATGCGCTC
>CAYZPO010000026.1:10579-12487 GCA_964480695.1 uncultured Gammaproteobacteria bacterium
CTTGTTTTACGAGCCTCTTCTGCTGCTTCTAACTCCTCAGGATCAATATCTTCAACCACTGTTTTAACATCAAAAACCCGAGCCGCAGCAGTTTCGGCATCAAACTCAACTTCAATATTTTGATTTTTCTCTCCAAAATCCTTTCGATACGCTGCAGCCAGAGCCGACTCAATCGTCTCCATCACTGCCTCGTAAGAAAGGTTTTTTTCGTCACAAATCTGACGAATCGCTTGTTCAATTGCAGATGGCATATTGATTATTGGGGGTATTTTAGTAAAAAGGCCTGTCGTTTCCGACAGGTTCCAGTGTGGATAGTGTAATAGTTTGCCCTTGAATTGTCAAGCTATCGCGGACCCACGGCCTTAAGGTGCAAAATTTCTGGATCCTGACCTTCAGGCCAGGTGATGGCCACGACATCATAGCGGTGAGGCGAGCTCTCGAGTTTATATTCATTCAGATAGCATTCCCCAGCCGCGGCCATGTGTGATAATTTGATCGGATGCACTGCTTCCTCAGGATGTCCGAACTCCAGCGTCTTCCTAGTTTTCACTTCCACAAAAACAATCTCGCGGCCGTCACGAGCCACGAGATCAATTTCTCCAAACTTTGTTCGATGCTGCTGCGCCAAAATCTTGTATCCTTGCTGTTTCAAAAACAGAGCTGCCAAATCTTCTCCTTCATTCCCCAATTTTCGCCGTGCATCCATGTTATCGCTTAGACTTTTTTTTCTTCTTCCTTGGTGGAAAGTACTTCATCCGTTCCACTCGATCTTTGTCTCGCTGCCGCAACTGTGGTACTTCCTTATAAACAAAACGTAAGATCCACAGAACCCAAGCAATGATTCCCAGTAACCAGATCAAGAACCAGAAACGAGATCCTAACAAAGGAATCTGTTCAAAAGTAAAGAAGAACCAGATCAGACCGAGAATTCCCATAGTC
This sequence comes from uncultured Gammaproteobacteria bacterium, assembly GCA_964480695.1. GTDB lineage: Bacteria > Patescibacteriota > Patescibacteriia > UBA9934 > CAZDDW01 > CAZDDW01. The sequence goes on from CAYZPO010000026.1 coordinate 11,519, forward strand.
ACTAATAGATATCCGACCTTAGCAAAAATAGCTGCAACATACTGCTCGCGCTCACGCCGTTTAGCAATGATCCGAACCACTGCTCCAGCAATCAAACATAAAACAAAAAGAATAAAAAAGGCTTTTTCAAACCCCGGAGTCAACGGCACCGGTGTTTTATCAAACCAGAAAGACAGACTAAATAATGATCCCATAGTAATTCATTTATAATTTTTTCATTACCAGACCCCAATGGTTCGGCCCGGCCTTGAACTCTTTAATAACAGTAAATCCAAATTTTGTAAAGCTTTGTTTGGCCTCCTCAGCTGTCATTCGACTCTTAGAGTCTGGAGCTAGGCCTGGTACTTCACCCTCCCAATCAACTATCAAGACCTGACCCTCTGACTTTAAAATTCGTCGTACTTGCTCAATCACGATCTGATTATTCTTATAAGTCTCGGCTACATTACATAGGATAACTAGATCAATCGTGTCATCAGTAATTTTAACTCCACCTGGTCGTTCTATATCACCCCAAACTGTAACAATATTTTCTACTCCTTCTAATCCCATCCGACTTTCTACGGCCTGAAGAGCGGCTGGTAAGATATCGACAGCAAAAACTTGTCCGTCTTCACCAACCAGGTGGGCAGCGGCCAAAGCAAAGTGCCCGAGTGTTCCACAACCAAGATCAGCGACTTTCATTTCGGTTGCTATATCTGCTTCTTGCAGGATAGTCACTGGATCAAGTAAGGCTTTGCCTGTGGGCATCTTAAACATATTATCCTCGAGAAAAGAATTTAGAAATAAACATGCCAATGTCCTCGATAATACCTGTAGCTACAAAAATGCCTAAAAAAATTACGAATAGACCCATGAGTTTAATAAACGATGGGGTGCCGCCAGCCCCAAGATGTTTTTCAGCCCAGGCGATTCGTCCGGTCCAACCTTGCACTGCCATGGTTTTGTAAATCATAAAGAAGCCAAAAC
>CAYZPO010000026.1:12497-13328 GCA_964480695.1 uncultured Gammaproteobacteria bacterium
ATGATCAGTCCTAAAACAATTTTCCAAAATAATCCCATACCTTTAGTATTATGCCAGAAAACACGGCTTGACAAAAGGCTTAGGGATTGATAGAATCCGCGCAGGAAAAAACAAGGACCTTCTAATGAAGGGAGAGGGTGTGCCTAAGGCTTTTGTTTTCAGCGACCGCGTCATCAACGGTCTGGACGCCGCGCTCAGAGAGTGCGGTTTTTCACAGGCTGTTCGCTACGGAAGAGGTGGTGACCCAGTCACGGCCGGAATCAGTCGGATTAGCTCCCGGAAGCACCAACTGGCCTTAGTCGAACTCAACGGGGCTGGTGGCCTTCACGGTCTACTGATCATGTCAGACCTACGCGAGCACGTTGACACCATCATCGTTATCGGTGACTCCAGGTTGCTCGGGGGCGTTCAGCACGATGCCCATATTGCCCGAGATGCTGACGGTGCCATCGCTGACAACAATGTCTCTTCCTTACAAGATCTATTAACCAGCATTCTGGCTGGAAGAACTAACCTTGATTAGTTCTGTCTCTCCTTAACCCTGCACGCGCGGGGTTTCCCACTTTCAGTTGACATTTCAAAAATAATGCGCTATTATTGGCGCTACAGAAACCATTATGGGTGATTAGCTCAGTTGGTTATCCCGCCGAACATATGCGTGGCGGGACCCCGCCAGAACGAAGTGCCGGCGGGGGAGCATCTCGTTTCATTTAGATCAGTAAAATTTAATTTGGGTGATTAGCTCAGTTGGCTAGAGCATCTCGTTTACACCGAGAGGGTCGGGGGTTCGGGTCCTCCATCACCGACCAAAAGTGTCGCTGCAGTTGCAGT
>CAYZPO010000027.1:0-3033 GCA_964480695.1 uncultured Gammaproteobacteria bacterium
ATGCGTAATGCATCATTCATATTTTGTTTGAACCTTTCTTGGTTAATACTTATGCGGAACAGCCCCCATATAGAGGTCGACCTTTCAACTATTCCACGTTATAAACAAAGAGCTAGAGTTCAGAATCTGAACTCGCGTCTGTTTCGACCGCTTCTTTGGTCGCTACAGGCGCCAGCTCAACTGAACCTTCTTCAGTTAATTCTAAATCGATTTTATTTTCTGCTTCCGTCTCTACTTCGATTGGTTCTTCAGTTCCTAAGTTCTTTAGTTCTTCAGTTTCCTCTTCCTGACTCAATGCACTAACTTGAGCAATAATCTCAAGTTCCATTGTTGCAATTTGATCCTCTACTCCATCAAGGACTTCAAAAATTTCTTGGATAATATCAAACGCTCCGCGATAACCACCAGCTGCCATAATATTCATCGCATCATGGAGTTCTGGTTTTACTTCGCGCAGTGCAGTCTCTGCTTCAGACACGGTAGTATAATATTCTACCTCACCTTCTAAGTAATATTCGTAAAGGATATCTTCGATACTGGCCAAACGACCAACACTCAAGTTAGTTCGATTGTTAATCTCGTTCCAGTCTCTTTGAAATTTCTTTTGCAAATCTTCAGCATCGCCTTCTTCCTGAGTGGCTTCCTGATTCTCAACCATCACTTCAACCACCTGAGTATCAGCCTCTTCAACAACTTCTATAGCTGAAGCAATCTCAGTTAATTCTGCATCAGCAAAATCTACCTCAGACTGTTCAAGAACATCCTCATACTCAGCAACTTTAGTGTCGACAATTTTTACTAGTTCAGCTGCACCTTCAAGATCACTGACCTTCATTTCTTCAATCTTCTGATTTACAGTCTCGATTTCATTAGTAAAGCTATTCATGGCAATTCTCACCTGCTCTTCTTTTTCTGAACTGTCTGAAGAACTAATGATGACCACCTCATCTAAACGTTTGGAAGCAAATTCAACATGAAGCTTGGTTTTTTGCTCATCAGAAAAAGCCAATGAAAGTTGAACTTTTTCATTGGCAATCTTTACTGGATACAAAACATCACCTGGCACTGAATCAAAAGACGCTCCAACCATACCAGTCCAGCCACCAAGCAAAATCGCCAGTGAAGCAAAACCGACCGCTAACGGACGGACCATGTTCTCACGGAACAAATAAACACCATACTGAGAATAATCTTTCCAAGTGTAGTTTGGTTGTTCCATTTTAGGATCTGCACCAATAGCCAAAGCAACCTTACTCCAGCCACTTTCCAACTGTTCGTCGGTCATGGCCCCAAAGTAAGGGTGGTCTGCACAATCTTCTAATTTTTTAATCAGTTCTTCTTCAGTCATGTTGACTGTTATCTTTTGACTTAATCATCTCTTGAAGCGACTTGACTGCTCGATGAATAATAACGCGAGTGTTGTTATGTGTCTTTCCTAAATAATCAGCAATATCTGACACACTTTCTTTTTCTAAAAATCGTTTAACGATCACTTCTTGATGAACTTCATTAGACAATTCTTTAATACACTGACTAATGATGACCATCTCGGTATTAATCTGGATCTTTCTGGCTCCTTCACCATCATCTGTTAACATGAACTCAACTTCTTCAGATGATATCGTCGGCTTCCTGGTTCTGGTGACGTAATAATTGGCAATTAATCCTTTAGCAATCGTTCTGAGCAAACCACCAGCCTTTTCAACTTTATTGGCTGTCATGTAGTCCCAACCCTTAGTAAACACTTCGGACATCAAGTCTTCAGCCTCAGTTGGCGTTGGTAATTTGAAAACAAGATACTTGAGAATTTTTGGTGAGTATCTCCTATAAAGTTCCTCAAACGCTTTCTGGTCTTGAAAGTGAAATATGCGGTAAAGGATGAATTTATCGTCTTTATCCTTCATTAAATTAGGTCAACAAAGAATCTTGTTTATTACAGATTACAAGCCGGAATTATAGACTATTATGCGCTTTTTGGGAAGTTAGCAACCCCTGAAAATAGACTAAATTTGACAAAATCCTCATTTTTGGCTACACTAATGTGGACAAATAACTATCATATTATATGCCTATGAAACCCATGGTTCGCCTGTCGGTCTCTGAAGCAGCCCGTTTATTTGGAGTTAGCCAAAGAACCATCCGGCGAGCGATCAAAGACGAACAACTGACCTATGTTGTTGTCCAAGGTCGTTATAAAATCAATTTTGAGTCCTTGCTTCGATGGTCTCAACGCACCACAACGGCTCGTAACAAGCGAGACAAAGCCGGGATCGGCCAGTATGTGGATAAGTGGAAAATCAAAAATAAACTGTACTCACCGAATCCGAAAAGTATCGAGGAGGAGGCCTAATATGCATTCACGAAAGACAAAACTGATTGCTGTAGCAATGTTTGTCTTTTTGTTTTCTGTTTTCTTTAGACATGATCAGGCGGCCTCAATAACGCCAACCGATAAGTACGTGCGCACAGCCAACTATTATTTGTTGTCTGGAACGAATCTTGAAACTTCAGAGGCACTGGAAACTTTACCAAAGTTCGATTTACTTGTTCTTCCAGCCGAAGCACAGTTGTATAACCAAGACTTTTTCGAACACGCTCGAGCTGAGAATCCGGACATTGTTATCTTGGCCTACGTTCCAAGTGTGAGTTGGAACACAATCTGGAACGACGATCTTCATGATGAACTATATCGCGGACTACGCAGTGACTACTGGCTCAAAGACAACTCAGGAAACCAGATGTCAGTTTGGTCTGGAACTTACGCCCTAGATCTAAGCAGTGGCTGGAATACTTACTTGGCTGAATACGTTGATAATGAAATCATGTCTACCGGACTTTGGGATGGGGTTTTCTACGACGAAGTTTCAGATAGCATTAGTTGGGTCGGCGATGTTAGTGTGACTGACAGTGAATGGCGTGACGGTTATGTTGATCTATTTTCAAAAACTCGTGAGCTGCTCGGATCAAGCGCGATCATCATCACCAACGGCACGATCACCGCTTCGAACCTCACCCTCAAGGACCAGCTGTCCT
>CAYZPO010000027.1:3043-13198 GCA_964480695.1 uncultured Gammaproteobacteria bacterium
CGTATGTTCGAGTCCTTCCCTACTCCTTGGGAAGGTGATGGTTCTTGGCAGACCGTGGTCAACAACTATCTTGATCTTGAGGACCAGGTCGGAAGTTCCCCACCAGTGTTCGTTATTAACACTAACACCGACAACACTGGGGCTTCGACTGATTATCAAAAAGTTCGTTATGGATTAACGTCAACCTTGCTCGGCGGTGGTTACTTTAGTTTTGACTTTGGCGATCAAAGCCATGCCCAGCTCTGGTACTACGATGAGTACGACGCTTACTTAGGCGAGCCACTTGATGATCCTGAGGACGAGCTTGATGACAATAACACTACAATCAAACCAAGTGTGTGGGCCCGAGACTTTTTAAACGGTAAAATTTTAGTTAACTCTTCCAGCAGCACTCAGACAATTCGACTTGATGGTGAGTACGAAAAGCTTCACGGAACTCAGGATCCGGCGACTAATAACGGTGCCATTGTCTCGTCCGTAACCCTTCCTCCGAACGACGGAATCATTTTGCTCCGCCCGATCGAAGAAATTACTGATGCCGTGTTTTTGAACGGATCCTTTGCCCGCATCTTTGATGGTAATGGTGATACTAAACGTACGGGTTTCTTTGCTTATGACGCACGTTACCGAGGAAGTCAGCACGTGATCAATGTGGACACAGACTATGATGGACAGCGTGAATCTGTGGTCGCTGATGACAGTCAAGTTTATATTTACGATGATGACGGAACCTTGCACGCCAGTTTTTATCCGTACGCCGAACATTATGACAAAGGCATCAATCTGGCTGTAATCGACCTTGAAGGTGACGGAACTATGGAAATTATTACTGGAACAGAAAACGGTGGTGGCCCGCATGTCCGTGTCTTTAACAAAGACGGTGTTCTGATCAACCCTGGCTTCTTTGCTTACGCTGAAAATTTCCGTGGTGGAGCTGATGTGGCTGTGGGTGATCTTGATGGTGATGGACTACAAGAAATTATTGTTGGTGCGGGTTATGGTGGTGGCCCGCATGTCCGTGTTTTCAGCAAGCACGGCAATCTGATCAACCCTGGTTTCTTTGCTTTTGACGAAGGATTCCGTGGCGGCGTTAATGTGGCCGTTGGAGACACTGACGGAGACGGAATTGATGACATTATTACTGGTCCTGGCCTTGGCGGAGATCCAGAAATTCGCGTTTATAAAAATACAGGTGAGCTCGTAACTTCATTTGAACCATTTGATGGATCAGGGACCGGAGTCGTGGTCGCAGCCACAGACTTTGACGGTGACGGCATTTCAGAAATCATTGGCCTGTCTACAGAAGTTTTCACTTTTTCCTTTAGCAGGTAAACTAAACATATGTCCGAAAATAAAAAATTCCGCCGACGAATTCTCCGCTTTGCCACTCACCCTGGCCAGTGGTTTACTCATCCGGCGCGCCAACATTATCACCGCCGCTATCATGGACGCTATCGCTATGCCCGGTCTATTTTCTTACTTGATCTAATCCTGGTCGGAGTAGCTTTTGGATTAGGCATAATTGCCCTTATTTTAGCCTTTTATAAGCCGATGACCATTGCTGACAAAGTTATCTTTGAGGCAAGCGTAGCCCCAGTTGATATCGTTTCTGGAGCAGATTCAACTTTAACTATTTACTGGACCAACACCACTGGTGAAGAGCTGCGTGACGCTTCCCTGCTGCTGGGATACCCTGACCACTTCCTGCTTGAAAACGTTACTAGCGAAACTGATCTGGTTGAAAATGATCGGGTCGAGATCGGGTCGATTCCGATCGACGGCACAGGCATGATCCGTGTCCGTGGAGTCATGTTCGGTGACGTTGGTGGTCAGCAAACTTTCCGCAGTATTTTAACTTTCACTCATGGTGAAGAAAATGAGGTGGCACAAAAAATTAGTTACCACAGCTTTACTCCAGTGCGTTCGACTCTAGCGCTTGACCTGGCTCTCCCAGAACGTCTGGTTGGTTACCAGGAAGTCACCGGAACGATCATGTATCAAAATACAGGTGAAGTTGATTTTCCTGAGATTAGTATCGAGCCTGAATGGCCAAGTGGTTTTGTTCTACTTGAGAGCACAAGTGAAATCATTAACGGCAACTTCCGTCTCCCAGCGATCACAGCCGGACAATCTGGCACCATGGAATTTACTGGACGACTCGACACCAGCGCCGAATCCGTAGAATTTATTTTCCATCCTTCATTTACTTTCGGTGACACGCGTTATCGACAGGAAACCTTATCTCAGTCTTCCCCACTGATTCCGCCACCTGTGTCGCTCAGTCACAGTCTGGCTTCGACCGCTTTGCAACCAGGCGGCTTAGTCGAAGTCACGATACGTTACGAAAACATTGGTGAGTATCCTGTCACAGAAATCGAGCTTGGGCTAGACAGCGACAGTCCATTTTTCCGCAAGTCAGATCTTGAAGCGAACACGTTTGAGATCGACAACCTAGATCCAGGCGATACTGGTGAGGCCACCTTATCGATCCCGCTGCGCTCTTCAATCATGCAGTCTGAGACTGAAGTTTATGAGAACTTAACCGCGACCACGCGAGCCACTGCTTCATTCATCATGGGCGATGGAACTCCGCAGCGTGTGGTAAGTTACGGACAATCAATTGAAACCCCGATCACCAGCCCAGTTGTCCTAGACGCTTTTGGCCGTTACACTTCCCCGCAAGGCGACCAACTGGGTCGCGGACCACTTCCTCCGTACGTTGGTGCTGAGACTAAATACTGGGTCTTTATTAATGTTTCTGGAACCACCAGCGCGCTCGACAACGTTAATATCGAAGGCCAGCTTCCAAGCAATGTCCGCTTCACTGGCAAACAGACCGTGTCCTTTGGCAACTCAGTGGAATACGATTCAGACACTCACACGATCAGCTGGAGCGCGAACCAAATTGATTCGACCTTTGCCCCTACCAGCTACGTGGTCGGACTTGCCTTTGAAGTCGGACTAACCCCAACTGAAAATCAAGTCGGTATAGCTCCGACCCTACTCGACAGTATTCAGATCACCGGAACAGACACCAACACCGGCGCCTTTATCGGCGCGTCAGCTCCAACCGTAACCACCGACATGCCTTACGACGCAATGGCTGCAGGATTGGGAGTTGTCACGAAATAAACATTGTGGTATAAAAAATAAAATATTAATCTAATCAATATGAAAAATAAAGAGGTGGAGGCAAATATAGCAGCCAATGTGGCTCAGCAAAGACAAGAAGAACAAGAACTAACCGCTTACCCTCGTGTACAAGGACTGATTGACATCATGTCTACTGGAAGTGATAATGCAAAGGAACTAATGTTAGAAGATTTTAAAAGAGCTCCAGACGAACAGAGGTCAGAAATGGTCGGTGTCCTTACCAGAAACGATCGTGGCCCACATGTAATAGAAATACTCCGATCTTTAAATGAGGCTGATGCTTTAAAGGAATTGGATCTAGATGAAGAAACGAAAGAGGATGTTAACCGAGTACTTGCCGCCTAAATAAACCAATAAAAAATCAAGGCTTAAGTGCCTTGGTTTTTTATTATATCAACTGTTCCTTTTGTTGTTTTGTCAGCTTCTTTATCTCAGCCTCGCGTTTCTTAGCTTCAGACTCTGACTCAACCTGTTCCGACCAAACCACTTTAACCGGCAACCGCGAGCGAGTATATTTCGACGCTGTACCTGCATTATGTTTCTCAACTCGAGCCGTTAGATCAGTCGTGATTCCAGTATAAAGACTCTGATCCGAACAACGTAGCATGTAGACGATCCACTTTTTCAAGGGTGTCATTTTATTTCTAATCAAGTTGATCAAGTCTATACTCCCAACCCGGTTGCCAGGACCAGGGTGCGGGAATCACTTCTTCCAGTGGTTTCCTCAAAATCCAATGTTCTAGACCGTATTGCGTAGCTCGGTGTCCAATAACCATGACGCGCTTACCGTCCCAATCACGCAACAAATCTTCCAGAAACGAACGCATACGCTGAGCAAAATCCAAACCACTTTCCCCATCAGGAAACGGCTCAGAAATCCGCTTTGGCTTTTCTGGTTTGACCTCGCCTTCGGGCGCTGCAGTCAGATCCCCATAATTCCACTCTCGCAAACGCTTATCTTTGATAATCGGAAACTTATCACCAAAAGCGATCTCGGCTGTGGTGTACGAACGCTTCAAATCAGAGCAGAAGATGGCATCAAAGTGCTCTCCACCGCGTCGCTCTCCGACATCCTGAGCCTGTTCTCGACCCAATTCAGATAATTCGACATCCTTCCACCCCGAGGCTAACCCAGCTTCGTTATCAGTCGTGGTTGAATGTGATTCAAAAATAATTTCTACGGACATATCTATAATTTTTTATTTATGTTCACTGGCGTAGCTACTGGATATCTTAAACACATGTGCTTCATTAGCCAAAGATTCTTCAGAAAGTAAAAGTAAATCTGCATTTCCAAAATGAAAACCTAACAAAACATCTTGCCAGTCCAAATCATAAAAAGCGGCATAAATCATTTTCCCCATATCACCATGTGTGACTAACAATATGTTTCCCTGATCATGCTTGTCCCTAATCTCTTTAACAACTCGGCGACCACGTTCCAACAATTGTGGAAAGGTTTCTGCCCCTTCTGGCTCAAGAAAATAATTAATATCTTCTGATTGCAAAACCTTTGGTGCACAAAGATCCAATATTTCAGAACGATTTCTTCCGGTCATTATTCCAAAATCACGTTCAATCAACTCTTCCATAACAATCGGATCAGGGCTATTATTTGTTTCAGTGATAATTTGAGCGGTTTTGAAAGTCCTTTTCAGAGGAGAACAATAGATCACATCAAATCTAATTTTTGCATCAGCGATTTTATCTGCTACACATTTGGCTTGCTGAACACCTTGATCAGTTAGCCCATGATCTCGTCGGCCATTCAAAATGCCTTTTACATTATCCTCATCCTGACCATGTCTGGCCAAATATATATTGAGCATATAAATTTTAACCTCACTCAGCCTTTACGCTCTTAGTTTGCATCAGTTCAAAAGACAAACCTGATGAATAAAGTTTTTCGGCCTGGATTAATTCGTCTTCAATCCCCACATGAGGAAGCTCCTGCAACTCCTCCAGAGTAACCCATTTGAAGTCAGTAAAATCCTCGTCGATTACCACGTTGTCCGCGTCTTCGACCTCGCAAAGATAAGAGAAGACTTTTACTGTTTGCTCGTCCGGACGGATAAACGACTTGTCTTTGAGTAGAACTTTGCCTGGCTTTAACTTAAGACTTGCCTCTTCCTCTGCTTCAGCCACCAAGGTCTCTTCCACAGTTTCATTATCCTCAACCTTGCCCCCAGGAAAAGTGTACATTCCAGGATAGGCTACTTCACGCTCTGAACGTTTGAGTACTAGATACCGGCCGTCGTTGTTACGAATCACAGCCACCACAGCGACAATATGTAGCTTATTTGCTTTTTTATACCCCATATTTTTTAAATAATTTTTATCATCTATCACATTACTGATTTGTACAGTTCCGTCAAATCCTGATAATGCTTTTCTGGGCCGTAGACTTCCTCAGCACGTTTGCGGCCGGCGCAACCGAATTCCAGGGCCAGTTCAGGATTGTCCACCATCTCGCGAATACGCTCGACCAGAGCTCCGACATCACCTGGTGGGAACAAACGACCACTCACACCGTCCTCGAAGACGTTGGCTAGACCCCCTGTGTCAGATGCGATCACTGCAGTTCCTGTAGCCATGGCTTCCAAAGCAACCAGGCCAAAGACCTCGTACCACAGCGATGGTACAACCACAGCCCGTGCTCCGCGATACAAGTCCCAAGCTGGCTCACCTTTGCGCCAACCCAAAAACTCAACGTTAGGAACATCAGCTGCCCACTCACGTAGCCACTCTTCATCAGGGCCAGATCCGAGAATCTTGCATTTAACATCAGGCAGCTCTTTCATGGCACGAATTAACACGTCAGCGCCTTTTTCCGAGACCAGGCGTCCAACAAACAAAATATAACCCTCATCACTTTCCTGCTTAGTTTCGATTTCAGACACATCAAAAAAGTACGGGATAGTCACGATCTGCTCAGCCTTGAACCCATTCTCGATCATGATCTCGCGCACAAATTCAGCTGGAGCAATAAATTTATCAATCCCTTGTTCCCAGGATCGTCGCCAGCGATGCACTTTATACATCAGCGCCTGAGCAAAACTGGCTGCGTAAGAATCTTTGTGAAAACGCGACATAGTTGCTCGCAGCAATCCAGTCTGCCCCCAGTTCTCAATTTTGTTATGCGACCACAACATGTAGTTTGGAGCTAACAGGTGGTAATCGTGAACAGTCATCACGGTTGGGATATTTCGTCGACGCAGTGCGTCCAGGATGGATGGCGAGAGCTGAGTGTAAATGTTGTGAACGTGACAAATGTCGGGTCGAGACTGCTGAATCAGCTCTGACATCTTGCGTTTGGCCTCTGATGAATAGATCATTCGACCAAAGGTTCGCAGTCCGTCAAGCGACAAAGCTGGCGAGCGTGTGGGTACATATGATGGAAAAAACTTGGCCCATTGACTGTGTTGATTCTCTTTATGTTGCATGGCAAACGGGATCACGTTGTGCCCGTGTTCTTCCAACAGCTCGGAGACGTTAAAATAATAACGCTCGGCCCCGCCGCGCATATAATAGTACTTATTGGCCTGGATTATATTCATAAAGAAATCTTTTCACGTTGACCCAGGACCACAATCAGACCGCCGTAGAGCCAGAGATAATACGCTAGCGAGCGGACCTCAAGGAAAGTGGCCAAGAAGGCATTCAAGGACACAGCAAGCATGGCAGCACAGTAGCCCAGAGCTAATCCGCGAACGAACGGATCTTGAGAGTTCTGGTAAACCTTAAAGGAGTAGCGGAACAGGCCGGCAAAGATCAAGAGATAGAAGAGGAGTCCGAGCGTACCGGTCTCGCCCCAAAGCGAGAACCAGTTATTATCAATGTAGCCATCAGTTCCGTAAACACCAAATGGTAACCCTAGTTCCTCATAAACCGTGGCGTTACCCAGCGCTGCGGCAGCACCGGCTCCGTACTGTCCAGGACCGTGCCCGAAAAATGGTGATGCTGGAATCACTACCGCTGGTGTCTGCACCATCCAATACAAACGTCCGAGACCGTAGTACTCTCCACGCCAACGTTCGTACGAAAAGGATTCAAAGAAACGCTCAACCACGGTTTGCTGCGGAGTCTCCAAAATATAACGCACGACCAAACCTGAATACGCTAAATACGACGCGGCAACAATAGCAAAAGCGGCCACCCCGATCATCACCCGCTTGTCGCGCTTGATAAGTAAGGCAATAAACAAAAAACCAAGCAGAAAACCGAACCAAGAAGAACGTGAATACGTTAACACCAGTGTTGGAAGTCCGAGAATAAACAACCACCACAGTTCTCGCCGCTTCCCTTCGCTTAGCTTGCGCTCGTAAATCAGACCAGCGGCCAGGAGCAAGAAAAAGGCCACAAACGTTCCTAAACGATCATATCGACCTAGCGTGGCAAAGACGCGAGAGCCTGGATCCCAGAACTGCTCGACTGCGCCTTTAAGCTGAATGTCAGCGTATGTTCGAGTCTCACTTGGCAGCAAAAAACTGTCTAAAGCTCCGCCCACTCCGGCCTGAAAGATTCCTAACGCACACTGAAAGAGCACAAGGGTAAACATGATAATCGTTAATCGACGGACAAAAAGAGTGGAAGGGGCCAGATATAAGGCAATAAAAAAGACTAAAAGGAAACGTAAAATCTGACGCATACCGAGCACAGCTGTGGTCGGTTCTACTAAATTAACAACTGCCGACGTGATTAAAATCACTAAGAAGAGTACTAATGGTAAATCGATCGGTGATTGACGATGTTTAATTTGACGAGTAATAAATTGCCAAATCACCACCGCAACCAGCAAATAAATCAGAACCTCAGAAAAGTAACGGGCAAATAGATAAATGTCATCCGGAACCCATTTGAGCAAGAACGGTTCAAACGGTAAATACACGGCCACAAAGACCATGGTCCACAAAGGTCGAGCAAAGGTGAGAATCAAAAAAACGATCCCAATGACCGCAGCAACAGTAAATAAGGGCGAGATAAAAACGATTGATCCCATGATCGCGACCAGTGCTAACACGATTAAAACAACCATGAAGCGCATCTCTTCCTCAGATTTTTGGTAAACGTCCTGAAGGTTGATCATATTGATCTTATTTTACCAGATAAAACTGAAAGCGGCGACTCACGAGTGTGAGCCGCCGCTGTAGCGTTTCGTTGCCCCACGAGAAGGGGGCGGAAGGTTCGTTGAGAGGAGCCGGACTAGAAGTCCTGGCAGTTGAGGATGGCGTCGTCCCAGTAGCCGACGTTGTCGTCAGCCGCTTCGCCGGGCTGCAAGGACGCTCGCCGCGTGCCGTCCTGGTCGTTGATGGTGAAGTCCAGCTCCACCTGGACCCAGGTCATGTCCAGGGCGAAGTAGTACTCCGTGTACTCGACCATGACGCTCAACTCCGGGAACTCGTGTCGGATGAGCTGGAACGGCAGGTACGGGAAGCTGACGTTGTCGTCGATGGCCAGCCAGATCGAGAAGGTGCACTCGGCACCTTCCGGCAGGTCAGCCGCGTCGATCAACTGGAAGAGCTGTTCGTCCCAGGACTCGTCGTCCTGAGTCGGGTTCTCCCACCAGCCGTGGCAATTCCCTTGCGGTGCGAACCCGTCGTTGCAGGTCACGCCCCATTCGAGGTCACTACCTTCGTCCAGCTCGTCGTGGCTGTGCCACCCATCGGTGGTACCCGTTTCCAGGTCACCGTTCTCCAGCATGTTGTCCGAACAGATCAGCTCGGCCATGCAGTCGGCGTCGTCACAGTCCCCGACTCCGGAACAGTCCTCGTCCACCTGGTTGCCACAGATCTCCGGGGCGCCCGGGTAGACGTTGGCGTCCGCGTCGTCGCAGTCGTCGGAACAGGTGTCGTAGCCGTCCTCGTCGGCGTCGTCCAGGTTGAGGTCCGCGTCGGCGTCGTCGCAGTCACCCTCGCAGGTGGCCGCGCCGTCACCGTCTTCGTCCAGCTCGTCCGTGGGAACGTCGTCGTCGCAGTCGTTGTCCAGGCCGTCGCACAGCTCCGGGGCGCCGGGATAGGTGTCTGCGTCGAAGTCGTCGCAGTCGCCTTCGCAGTACATGACCCCGTCGGCGTCTTCGTCGGTCTCGTCGAGCGGGATCACCCCGTCGCAGTCCGAGTCTACGCCATCGCAGTCCTCTTCCGCGCCGAAGTAGATCGTCGGTTCGGTGTCGTCGCAGTCGCCTTCGCAGACCATCTGCCCGTCACCGTCGTCGTCGACTTCGTCCTCGTCCGGGGCGCCGTCACAGTCCTGGTCGACTCCGTCACACTCCTCGGTCGCGCCGGGGTAGGTGTCGTCGTCGCCGGGATCGCAGTCGCCTTCGCACTCGGTGAAGCCGTCGCCGTCGCCATCGATCTCGTCGTCCGGGATGATCCCGTCGCAGTCGTCGTCCAACCGGTTGCAGCTTTCGCTGGCTCCGGGATAGATGTCGGCGTTGCCGTCATCACAGTCGTTGGAGCAGGTGTCGTAGCCGTCCGCGTCGGCGTCGTTGAGGTTGAGGCTGGCGTCGTTGTCGTCGCAGTCCCCTTCACAGCCGCGGTACAGGTCGCCGTCATCGTCGTTCTCGTCGGCCGGGACATTGCCGTCACAGTTGTCGTCGATGCCGTTGCACTGCTCCGTGGCGCCGAGGTAGATGTTGGCGTTGCCGTCATCGCAGTCCTCATCGCAGATCATGAAGCCATCGCCGTCTGCATCGACCTCATCGGCCGGGACCACGCCGTCGCAGTCCTGGTCGAGTCCGTCACAGAGTTCGTCGGCTCCGAGGTAGATGTCGGCGTCCGCGTCGTCGCAGTCACCTTCACAGACCATCTGACCGTCACCATCGACGTCGACCTCGTCCGCGTCGGGAGCCCCGTCGCAGTCGTTGTCGAGCCCGTCGCACGCTTCCGCGGCGCCGGGATAGATGGCATCGTTCAGATCATCGCAGTCACCGTCACACTCGGACACACCGTCACCGTCGTCGTCGTACTCGTCGGCTGGGACCTGGAGGTCGCAGTCGTTGTCGAG
>CAYZPO010000028.1:0-12911 GCA_964480695.1 uncultured Gammaproteobacteria bacterium
CCGTTTGCTAACTTTTAAAATAATCGAACCAGCACGGTTCTTCTAATCACCCTGGAGTCAACAAAGCCGCTCACAAAAGTGAACGGCTTTGTTGGTGACCCCACGGGGAATCGAACCCCGGTTTCAAGGATGAGAACCTTGTGTCCTAACCACTAGACGATGGGGCCAGGTCAATTTGTGCGAAAAGGATAACAATTTTTTTCATTTTTGTCCAGGGAAAACAGTTGACCGCGTCCCAGGACGGAACGCGGTAACGAAGATCTTGAATTGAAAATGAAAGGGCGTAGTGACTATCTCTTACTGGCCTCGAACGGCACCGACGGATCACCATCTTCCCGTAGCGCCTTGATATCCATGGTTGTAGTAGACTTGTCCATCCCCGCAAGCTCCAGCTTGGCCAGCGCATCAGTGAAAGAGAACAGATCCTGTTGCAGATCACCCCCCACATCGTCGACCATCGAGACCATGCGCAGATGACCGTTGGCCATGCACTGAGCCATGACCGAAAGCATCAAGGCGTCAGGTCGATAAATCCGGGGAACTCTCGTCTTTCCGGCATCCTTGAGCTGCCGCACACGGCGGGTACGCACTTCATCTGTGAAGACAACACCGACAGCCACAGTACGGGAAGAGAAGTAGGAAGCACCAGACCACAACTGATGTTGCAATTCATCCCGACCAACCGTGATGATGACGTGTCGACCCCCGATGTCACGGCTGATATCGGGACCCTTGATACCGAAGAGCTTCTTGCCCTCAGCTCGATGAAACACGGCTACGGGCATGACCTCACGTTCGAACGTTGTGTCATCCAGGCATGGTACATACAGGTCCGGGTACCTCTCCGCTCGCTCCAAGTCCGTGGTGTACGTCGGGACCAGGGTGAAGAGGCGGCTGAACATGGGCTGTGCTCGTACCCGTTGTAGAAAGAGTTGTGCGGCGCGATCTCGATGATCGTCGCTATCACCCGCAACAGCAATCAGACGAAACTGGTCTTTGGCCACGATATGTTCCTCCCTCACCCCACCAAAGGGTGGATTTGATGTTCTGTCTGGAGTTTAGTCCAGATCTGTTCAGTCGTCAACAAAACCCGCTCAAGGCGGGTTTTGGAGGCTTAATTAAGTTCAATCCACGGTGGGTACTGTCTGACCAGCAAATCTTGGGCTAAATGCGGTTCAGCCATCAGATCCTTGGTTATTTTTTCCATTCGAGCACCTTGCGAACCTTTGATTAAGATGATATCACCCTTTTCCAAATTAGCATCTAGCCAACGACCAGCCTCTTCTGAATTCTTGAACGACTGGATCTGATCTTCGGACATCCCAGCTTCGATCGCGCCGCGAGCAATGTCACGAGCCCGTTCTCCAGCCGTAACCAGTAAGTCGACTTTAAGATCAACCGCTCGCTTCCCTACTTGCCGATGCTCTTCTTCACTCAACGAACCAAGCTCAAGCATGTCTCCTAACGCTGCAATCCGACGCGAACCTTCAGCTGGTGAAAAGTCTTCTAGAATATCCAGCGCAGCAACCGTGGAAGCTGGCGCTGCGTTGTAAGAGTCATCAATCAGGATCGATCCTTTAATACCAGCGATAACGCGCAATCGTCCGGCCATTGGTGTAAAGTACTTCAAACTCTGGACCATGTCAGACAACCCAAGCTCGAAATGCTTGCCTACAGCCAACGCAGCCAACACAGCGTATGCGGCTGGTCGACCAACTACGTTCTCAAGTTCAACATCAACATGTTCGTCTTCGATCTCAGCCCGAAACATGGACACGGCTGCTACTTCTTCTGGTTTAAAATTATCATCAAAGCGGGTCGATAAACTAAAAGCCGAGCCTTGAACATCAGCCCCAGACTCAAAACCAAACGTTTTCACTTCTCCGCCAGCCTGACGTTTCATTTCATAAACAAAATCATCGTCGCGATTTAAAATCGCTAGACCTCCGGTCTTAACTCGACGCACCAGCTCAGTCTTCTCATCAACCAGCTTCTCCAAGTTATCAAAATTCTCCACGTGTACCGGGGAGATGCGAGTCACAACCCCAACCTCGGGCGGAGCGATCTCACACAGCTTTGCTAGATCTCCAGGAAATTCAGTACCAAATTCAAGAACCAGTACCTCTGGATACTTCACCTTAGTGCCGTATGCCAGACGAACTCCTTTTACAATGGCCACTAACCAACCCGTAATAGACCTTGAATTATTCGGCGCCTTAGCGTCAATGATGGTCAACGGAACCCCGAACTCGGTGTTGTAGTTACCACGACCAGTTCGCACGCTCATCCGACCGCTTAAAATTGCAACGATTGCATTCTTGGCTGATGTCTTACCAACTGAACCAGTAACAGCTACAATTCGTGGCTTGTATCGAGTGATTACCTTTTTCGCTAATTTAGCGAGGATTTTTTCAATATGTGATCTCATAAATCTGATTAATGTGTAGCGGAACCCTTTAGGGTTCCATTTTGCTGACATGGAAGGCTTCCCGCCAGCACTATCGTGGCGGGATCCCGCCAAAGGCGGGAAAAGCCTTCCGCTACACAGCTTAATTGCCAACGTCCCGTTCAGGTGGGACTTCTAAGTACTGTAGCAGAAATGCGGCTAGTTCGCCAAAAAGCGGAGCGGCCGTGGACTCAGCCCATTGAACTGAGCGCGGACGATCTACCCGGACAATCATGGCAAACTTTGGATCTGACACTGGCCCGAATCCAGCAAACGAACCAATGGTTACGTCAGGATCATATCCAGGACCAGTTGTGCTAGCCACCTGAGCGGTTCCGGTTTTTCCAGCAATGTAATAACCATCAACACCGGCTCGGGCTCCATGCCCAGCCTCAATCACTGAGACTAACATGGCACTTAATAACTGGGCTGACTTTTCTGTGATCACTCGACGCACTGCTTCTGGCTGGGTAGTCTCGACCTGACCATCAGGATAACTAATTTCTTCAACAATATATGGTCGATACAACGTCCCGCCATTAGCAATCGCAGCAAAGGAAGCAGCTACTTGTAACGGTGTGGTTGTAATTCCCTGCCCAAACGAAGCTGTGGCTGGATAAATTTCGCTCGGGTGATCTAGAGTTGAGATATCACCTACAGCCTCAGTGTCTAATTCAATCCCGGTCAGTTCTCCAAATCCGAAAGCCTGAATGTAATCATGAAAAACATCAGCTCCGGTTTCCTGCATGGCCCAAATCACTCCGGTATTCAATGATTGTTCCAATACCTGAGTCATGGTTTGTGTTCCATGAGCCTCCAGGTCCCAGTTCTTAATCTGGTAACCAGCAATCTCAACCACACCTGGATCTTCATAGGTCGTTCCTGGGGTCACGGCTCCAGAGTCTAAAGCCGCGGCCATAGTAATCGGCTTGAAAACTGAACCTGGCTCATACGCGCCAAAAATAGCCGGGTTGTTATAAACATTAATGTCCTCGACCTCGTTGTAGGCCCCAGGATCATAATCTGGATATGAACACATGGCCAAGACAGCTCCAGTGGCTGGGTCCAAAATAATAACCGAGCCGCCATCAGCTCCGTGCCACAACACGGTCTCACGAACTTTACTGCAAGCCATGTACTGAATCGTGCGATCAATGGTCAGAGTCACATCTGCTCCATCCACGGCCGGCTCAAAACTGCGCTCCCCCACAGCGATCAAGCGTCCAGCAATGTCGCGCTCTGAACGAATAAAACCAGCGGTTCCGGCCAGGATCTCCTCAAAGTAACCTTCGATTCCATAGCGTCCGGCCAGATTCCCGTCCTCGTCAGACCCAACAAAACCAAGCACATGCCCACCCATTTCCTCTTCAGGATAACTGCGACTTGGTTCGCGGACATAATAGATACCAGCCAGCTCTAACGCGTCGATCTGTTCTAACTGTTCATCACTGACCTGCCAAGCAATCGGCTCGTAAGGATCGTCTTCTTTTGAGAGTCTATTCAAGAGAATCGAAAACTCGCTTTCGGTCTCTTCTTCGGCTTCCTCTAAATCTTCTGAATCTAATGTGTCCACTGAGTCTGCCCAGTCCTCTAACAATATATCTCGATACTGATCCTTATCAAGGTCATACTCCAGCACCTCAGACAATAGCAGGGCGGTCTCATACGGATTTTCCACACGTCGCGGATCAGCATAAACAAAACCAAGTTGTTGGTTTGTGGCCGCAGCTACCAGCTCTTCAGACATTAAATCCTGGACTAAAATATCACCGCGCTCTGGAAACAGCTCTTGAAAAATCTCATGCTGACCAGAAGCCAAAGCCTCGTAAAAACGATGGTCAACCACTTGCAACATAAATAGCCTGGCTACGATAATGGCAGCAACAACAAAAACACCAATACGAAAGACGCGCACCCGCACAGGGTCACGCACATCCGATCCTCCACCGCCTAACTTTTTCCAGTCTCGACGTTTAGACATGATTATTCTGGTAACCCAAAATTAAATAATGATCCTGATCCTAAAGGATTAGTTCCTTGATCTACCTCATCACCGTCTAACACTCCATCACCATCAGTGTCAGGAATATCTGGATAAGTTCCGTAGAATACCTCAGACGTGTCTGACAAGCCATCACCATCACGATCGCCTTCTAAGGCCTCTAAATCCCAGGCCTCAATCTCAACCTCTGATGTCTCAACCTCGACTACATTATTATTAGTTCCCTCAGCTGCTTCAGGTAAACCTGAAGAACCAACGGTCTCTTCAATCTCTTCAGTTACCTGAACCTGAGGTTCTGTAAAATTTAGCGTTAGATCAACGATCACCTCTTCCGCTGAATGGTCAACAAAGCTACCCTGAACCTCAGCAGAAACTAAATAACGAGTCTCGGTCTCGATCCAAAGATAAACTGTAAACTGTTCATTCAACAACTCGTACCTCTGAGACAGACGATTATTAACATAAGTTATCGGGTGTCTTGGCCAGTCAATGGTAAACGTGCTCAAAGTAAACATTTCCTCAGATACGTCTGTGACTCGTGGCCCCAAAACCTGTTCAAAGACCGCTTCACTAACTGAGTCGTCTAATTCAAGAACAAACTCGCCAGTAACCTCATCCTCACCCAGCGTGCCGGAAAAACTAATCTGAACCGCTTCTTTTTCAGACATAACAGACCACATCCGTTCGATCGCGGCTACTGGATCAAAAAAGCGCAGATAGACTAAGTACCCTGCGCCAACTGCCGCTAAAATAATAATCAAGATGGCGATAATTTTTTTGATCATAAAATATCGTCCTCTAACGTTGCTTGGCCAATATAACTGAAAGGATCCTCAGTGTGAGTACTGTTCACGGCTCGAATGATCTCTCCATCCTCGGCCTCAAAATCTTTAAAACTAATTTTTGTTTCTTCGTCAAAATCACTCCCATCCTCTGATCCGGTAACCTTTCCTTGATCAGTGTAAGAAAACTCGTATTCTTTACCATGATGAATCAAAGCTTCGTCATCGCCCTCGATCTCTTCTTCCAAAGGAGTCAGGGCCAAAACTTCATCCGTGCTCGGATTAACCGAAAGCAAACGGTCGTCTTCACTAAAAATCCAATACATCTCATCCCCACCCTCAAGAGTGATGGTAGTTTTGTCATTGATAACAAAAGGAGTGTTTAGAACTTTGAGCTCGCCACTTACTTGAGCTCGTTCAAGAATCTCTTGTGTGGTCATAAAACTTAGTTCCCTGAAGCGACTCAGGTAGATACTCTTGATCTACTGGCTGATCGTAATCAGGATTGTATTTATATTTTTTTCCATACCCCAACTCTTTCATTAATTTGGTTGGAGCATTTCTTAGATGTAATGGAACTGGATCAGCCGGACGTTCCTGGATCACTTGTTGAACTTTTCTGTACGCACGATATAAAGCGTTTGATTTTTTGGCCTGGGACATGTAGACCACAGCCTGGGCCAGATTAACGTTACACTCTGGAGGTCCAATAAGGTGAGCTGATTGATAAGCTGCAACGGCTTGAGTCAGTGCCTCTGGATCAGCCATACCAATATCTTCTGAAGCAAAACGGATTATTCGCCGCGCAATGTACAACGGATCTTCTCCAGCCTCGAACATACGTCCTAGCCAGTAAAGTGCAGCGTCCGCGTCGCTTCCACGCATTGACTTATGTAAAGCGCTAATAATGTTGTAGTGTTCTTCCCCAGCGCGATCATACAACAGATGAGATTTCTGGAAAGCTTCTTTAACCTCATCCTGAGACAATTCTATCATATCATCTTTATTTGTGCCTCGGGAAGAATCCACAGCGTACTCTAGGGCATTCAAGGCCACTCGAGCGTCACCATCAGCCATGGCAGCCAGAGTTTCAAGTGTCTTAGAACTGGCACGGACATCCAAGTTACCTAGTCCACGATCTCGATCTTTGAGCGTGCGTTGAATAACGGACAGAATATTTTCAGTCGACAACTTGTTTAAGACCAATACACGACAGCGAGATAGGAGCGCGGAGTTAACCTCAAAACTTGGATTTTCGGTCGTGGCCCCGATCAGAGTGATTGTCCCGGACTCCACATGTGGTAAAAATGCATCCTGCTGTGACTTGTTGAATCGATGAATCTCATCAATAAATAAAATCGTGCGCTTGGAATAGAACTTAAGCTGCTCATCTGCTTCTTTAGTAATTGCCCGGACATCTTTAACTCCGGACGTCACGGCTGACATTTGGACAAAGCGCGAGGAAGTGATCTGGGCAATGATACGAGCAAGTGTAGTCTTCCCTGTTCCAGGCGGGCCCCAAAAGATCATTGAAGGCACCCGGTCCGCTTCCAGTAGGCGCCGGAGCATACTTCCTTCACCCACAATCTCTTCTTGCCCCTCAAATTCTTCCAAATTCAAAGGCCGCATCCGTTCAGCCAACGGCGCAAACCGCTTTTTTTCTTGATCCTGCTTGTGGGCAAATAAGTCGCTCATGTACTTTTGATACTAACAGATCCTTGCTTTTTGTCGAGCCAAGCTTGACAAGGGACTGATTCTTTGCTAATCTTAGGCGTCGTCTCATGAAGGGACGGTAGACAATAGGGAGGGCACCATGAGCGAATTGTTGATGCAGATCAATCCCCCGAGGCTGGATCGATACGCCAGGCTGCCGATGACCTTCACCCCGGAGGCCGCAGCCAAGCTCCTTGGACCGTTCGCCACCAACGAGTTGGCCCTGAGACTACTTCAGGGCATGAAGGGTGACGGCACCTGGAAACACGAGATCATGGTGACTGTGACCCTGCAGTTCGATCTCGAGGATCCAGATGTGGGTCGGGAAGACGAGTCTTTCATCTTGCCTAAGACCGGCGACGAGGTCGTCCTACGCATGACCAAACTCGTGGCTACGGCCAGGCTCGACGACGAGATCGACTTGGCACAGAGCGAACAGGTTTTGAACGGTGCTGGAACCCAGTTCATCCTCAAGGTCATGACCGACCGACATCCTCACAACGACACCCTGGTGATCGGGACCTGCGACCAGGATCCCCAGACCACACCCCTTGACGTGGAGTTGTGATCACCCCCTCAAATCTACAACACCCCCGCGACCATCTGGCTGCGGGGGTGAACACGTTTTAAAACAGTTTTCAGTTAGCGGTTACCGGTTTACAGGTAGTCCATGAGTTGCTCGTAGTTGATGAAATCAAACAGCTGGTAGCCGTATGAGATCAACATTCCCATCTGGTCGAATAATATCAAAATTCCCAAAGCGATCAGGAAGATGCCGCCGATTACAGAAATCACGTGCAAGTATCTTGAAATGTGACGAATATATTTAGTTGCTGAGCTAGCCAGCAAGGCCACGAGCAAGAACGGGATCGCTAGTCCGATCGAAAAGATAAAGAGCAAGAAAGCCCCTTGCCCGACAGTCGAACTAATCGAAGCCAGCAATAAAATCGTCCCTAGCACCGGACCAATACATGGGGTCCAACCAAAACCAAAGACCGCACCAATTAAAGTTGCATTAGCTGCGCTTCCTTGCCGAAATAGGCGGGGCATTTTAAAATGTGCAATCTTGTCCAGCATAGGAATCTTCACTGTCCCTAACATGAACAAACCAAACAAGATCACTAAAATTCCACCAAAGCGCGCGATCCATAGTCGGTATTCGGTCAAAAGTTGTCCGACTGCCCCAGCCAATGTCCCTAGCAAAATAAACACGAGCGAGAAACCAACAACAAAAAACAGCCCATTCACAAAAATCTTAACGTGAGCGCGCTTAGCTCGCTCTGGATCTTGCAAATGAGACGGTGGCACCCCACTAATAATCGCTAGATATACTGGTATCAGCGGCAGTGTACATGGGGCCAAAAAAGTAATCAGGCCGGCCACAAAGGCCGGCACGATCAAACTAAAATCCATGTTATCCTTTATTTTCTTTTCGAATAATCAACCAGTGGAACAGGAACAATGGAAAACCAACTAAAATCAAAGACAAGGCCATGGCCAAATTTCGATGTCGATCAGCTACGACCGGATCAACACTGCCTGATTCTTCTTCCCAAGCTTCATACTCCACCAACCACTGATCCAAATCTTCCTTCTCCTCTTCAGACAAACAAACTTCCTCGCCCTCTTCGGCTTCATCCACATCCACAGCAACTTCTTTTATCATTCCATCGTAATAAGGTCGATCCATTTGCCACATTCTTTGTTGTTCTTCAGCCTGAGTAAAAACCAAGGCTTTTAAACCGATATTGAAAAGTTGAACAGTTCCGATCACTAATAACACCAGTCCAAGCATGGAAAACAGGTATAAATAAATTGTGCGGATCAAAGGATACTTTTTCATATTACTTCTTTTTCTTAGTGCCGGTCTTACACATTCCGCAATGTTTACCACAGACATAACAGCAACAATGGACTCCAAAGAAGCTTAGAACCAGAAGAACAAAGGCAGCTACCAAGGCATTAACTCCGTACTGAATACTGAAAATTAAATAAAAGAAGAACAGATACCAGAGCACAGCTCCGGCCAAGAAAATGAGAACGTCTTTGGCTTTCATATTTTTGTTATTTATTTTTTAATAAAGATTCTATTTTTTGTTTTGAGATTCGTTTTGATTGTCCAGAACCTAGTTTTCCCAGAGTTAAATTTCCGATGCGAACCCTGATCAGTCCGGTGGCTTCGTATCCAAGAGCCTCACACATGCGCCGCACCTGACGCTTGCGCCCTTCCATGATCGTGATCGAGAAATTGCGATCGTTTATTTTTTTGATCTTGGCTGGCAAAGTTTTACGTCGTGTCCCGATGTTGACTCCACGATGCATTTGTCCAACAAACTCTGGAGTGATTTTATGATCAACTTCTACGATATATTCTTTCTCAACCTTATTTTCGGCTTTGAGAATTTTGTTAACTAGATCTCCGTCATTGGTTAATAAAATCAAACCTGAACTAGCCACATCAATTCGACCAATCGGATACACTCGTTCTGGCGAATCTACTGCAGAGACAATATTGTCTTTAGCTTTAGGATCGGTAGTACAAATTACTCCTACCGGCTTGTTGTAAGCTAGGTAAATCTTTTCGATCTCATCAAGTTTTATCTGGTTACGACCAACAAAAACTTTATCACTTGGACCGACCTGGTCACCTAACTTAGCTCGACGACTATTAATCTTAACCTTCCCGGCCTCAATCAACCGATCTGCTTCTCGTCGAGAGCAGTGATTAGCTTGGGTTAAAAATTTGTTAATGCGGGTCGAAGACATGCTATAAATCTAACTCAGCTGCCCGCTCCCAAGTATTCTCATCCAGCACCACAATCTCATCCCGACCAACCACGTACAAGTAATCATTAATATACAACGCGCGTTCAGCCTCAATATTAGCCACAGCTTTTTCTAAGCTCAATTCATTATCAGCATAACTGAAGATATAGCCACCCTGCCCTCCAGGCATAAAGAACACTCCAAAGTCAGGATCATGCAAGAAGGCGTGATGAGTTTCTAAAACATCAGACCAGGACTCGTCAAGAGTATACTTGTCAATCTCCTGCGGATCAGACGGATCTGAAACGTCGAACAGAGAAAGCTTGACTTCCCAATCCTCACGCCCCACACCAAGAATCAAATCCTCAGCCAACGGGTGTAAGTACGAAGAGTAGCCAGGAATCTTTAACTCACCTACAGCTTCAGGGTTCTTGGGATCACTTAGATCAAAAACGTAAAACGGATCAGTTTCTCGGAAAGTGACCATATAACCTTCATCGCCCATAAAGCGAGCTGAATAAATACGTTCTCCGGCCCCAAGATCCAACACCTGTCCTTTAATATTCAAATTCTTGTCTAACACGTATAGATCATTCATGCTTTCCACACCAGTACTAAACATGCCCCACCAACCAAACTCACCGACCGTGGTGGCGACACGCAAGTAACCTTCATACTCATCTAACGACCACTGGTTTAACAAAGTTCCTGGAACTTCTCCGACTTCGTCCACAGACAAATTATCTAAACCAATCTTAACGATCCCAGTGCGATAATAATCACGCTTTTTCTCTTCCATAAATTCATCCATCTCATTCGCTAGTTCATTCTGAATCTCTAGCTCTTCGTCATCATTCAGCGAAGCCATCCATTCTTCCAGAATTACTTGCAACTCAACCATCTTGGCCTGATCAGAAATTTCGTATACGGCCAGGTTGCGAATCTGCTGCAAAGCTGAGGTGCTAATCAAGTTATAGGCCTCGTTCTCAAAGAAATCAATCATCAAATCAACGTAACTACCTGGATTAGCGTAAGTGATGTACATATTCTCACCAGACATGTAAACAACTGTGTTGTCGTACGAAGCCACAAAAGAAACCTGATCCTCAATCGTTCCGGCTACAGGATCAATAGACATAACATGATAAGTTTCTTCAGCTGGCACTGGATCAACCGGATGATAAACGTCAGTGCAAGCCACCTCGACCTCTTTGCCTTCAAGAGTAAATGGCACAATCGGACATGGATCATACGTGTCGATCCAGGTGCTAGTGACTAAATAAATCTTACCGTCATAAAGTCGAGCTGTTTGATAGCTGGCGTCCTCAAAAGTGATGTCCCAAATTTCTACTGGCTCAGCTGGATCAGACACATCATAAGCCACGATCTCACCGTAACTTAGGACCACTAAAACATTATCAGAGAGCAACAGATCACCGTTCATGAAAATTTCACCATCCACACCTATCTCATCCACTGGCAAAGCATCAATCAGATAAGTTGCACTTTCGCTACTGTCTTCATCTCGCCAATAGTAGTAATAGTCCTCAACTGAGTAATAGATCTCATTTCCGTCAGTCTTAACAATATCAGGCTCGTCAATTCCCATTACTTGGACATTGGTTCCGGAAACCCGATCAGGCTCAGTGGCTCCGCCCATACCCGTGGCTTCAGGAATAGCCAGGCCAGCTTCATCAGCCATCATAGCCACTTCGTCCCAAGCAACATCGATTTCAACCGTATCGTTACCTCTAAGTATGGTCCCTGATCCAGAATAACCATCCGCAGTTTTATTACGTACTTCAGCTAGATACTCCTTAAAGTCGCTCTCTGAACTGAATTTTGATACCCCAGACGGATCAATGGTTACGATCGATCCAACTCCATCCCAAACATCATCCACACTAGGAATCAATGTGCGATCATATTTGAGCGAAAAATAGCCGAGCACTCCGGCTCCGGCCAAAACTAAAACTATAACTGCGGTGATAAGAAAAGTAATCTTGTTTTTCATATGTTTTGATTAAAAATGTCGCTCTTATTTTACATCTTTTTAATGGCTTCGGCTACCTCTGGTAACTGATCGCAGCTAGCCTCGTCATCAACATGGCCTGAGAAGTGTCCCATCTCATGTTTGATAATTAACTCTGCCCCGAGTTGATCACGAAAAATTTCACCGTGTCGCATCGGTACATAAGGGTCATTGTCTGAGACAATGGCAACAAATTTATTGGTTCGAGATCGAACCTGGTCGAAATCAACAGGTGTAGCAAAAAAATTATCAATCTCTTCGTACCCTTCTCCCAGCTTCTCAGAGAAGCCAGCAACCAAGACGACTCCAGCGACTCGCTGCTCGTCTGCCAGTGACTCAAGATATCGCAAAACAGTAATACATCCAACGCTGTGACCGATCAGATATGTCTCCCCATCCGGCTCACCAATGACTTCTTGCAACTTTGTTACCCAGGTTAACATTTTCGGATGTTCTGTGTCAGGCATGGCTGGAACCTGGACCTCAAAGCCGGCTGCTTCGAGCTCCTGCTTCGTACTCTGATACCAACAGTACTCCGGATACCCTTCCCAACAGTGGACGATAATTGCTCGTTTCATAAAGTCTTAATCCATTTATCTAAAAGTTGCTTGAGTTCGGCCAATGCTTCTGAAGTCTTAAAAGTATGGACAGTGTCTTTGATCACATGAAGCTCCTTTGGTCCTGGAATCAGATCATACAACATTTGTTGATGTTCCAGCGGGGTTCCATCATCACCTTCACCAACAGCCATAAATACGGACATGGTCAGTTGATCTGCTTTAGGCAGCAAATCATAGTTTAGAGAATCTTCGACAAAATAATATGGAGTGACTATCTCAGCCCCTGATTTTGAACTGCTGATTCGATGCCGAGTTCCTTTGGTCTTCCATTCTGGTAAAATTCTTTGAAAAAACGGTGACTCAACTGAAAGTTGGCCTGAAATTACGGTCGAGGTCGGGGCAATTCCCTTGACTTCACTTGGGTGTTGTTCAGCGTAAAGAGTAAGAGCGAAGCTTCCAAGACTATGTCCAGCCATACAAAACGGCTCCTGATACCAGTTGTGGTTTTTAGCCCAGGCAATAACTGTTTCAAGATCTTCGGAATACGAACCATAAGTCGCCTCTGAGGTTCCACCATCACTTTCACCAATGCTGTATCTGGTATCAAATA
>CAYZPO010000029.1:0-12732 GCA_964480695.1 uncultured Gammaproteobacteria bacterium
GAAAAGAAATCTGAAACAGACATGACAGTATGATTTTCAAAGCCATTGTACAAGTTGTGTTAGCGATTACCATGGTTGAGTTTACACCATATGATGCATCGCAGATCGAACAGCAAGCTCGATTACCAGAGGCAGCTGGTCGACCAATTGGGATTGTCCAGATGATGGACAATATTTTTGATCCAATCCAAGCCTTGACTGAACGCCAGGCCCCGGCACCGATCAAGATTGATCAGGATAGTTTGGGAATTGAGACAACGGCAGTTAGTGCTTTGGTTTATGATCGTCACAGTGCCACGACGTTGTTTGAAAAGAATATTGATGAAGTCCGTTCGATTGGGAGTATTACTAAATTAATGACTGCTTATGTTGCTTTGGAATCAGGCCTAGATTTGAAGGCTACTGCTTTTGTTTCTGAAGAGGACCTCCGTGTCGGGGGTTATGAGTATCTTCGGTTGAACGATCAAGTTATGGTCCGGGATATCTTACGAGCCAGTTTGGTTGGTTCAGACAACTCAGCCACGATCGCCTTGGCCCGTTTGACCGGCATGAGCACCGAAGAATTTGTTCAGGCCATGAACGATGCTGCGCTAGCCCTAGAAATGCCAGACACAACCTTTACTGATCCAACTGGACTAAGTTCCAAAAATCGCTCCACAGTTCAGGACGTAGTCCGTTTGTTAGATGCTACCATGTCCATGATTGAACTTCAGGAAATCAGTTCTGAAGCAACTAGTAATTTCATTTCTGAGATCGGGAATAATTATTCCATTCCTAATACTAACGAACTTTTGAACGGATATCTAAACTCACCACCGTACGATATCGTTGGCGGTAAAACCGGTTATTTACCAGAAGCTGGTTACTGTTTAGGGATTATGGTCCAGGAAAATGCTGAGCATGATATTTTCGTGGTTGTCCTAGGATCGTCTTCCAAAGAAAATCGTTTTCGCGAAGTTAAAGGTTTAACTCAATGGGCTTACGATACTTTTGCCTGGCCAAATGAAATCTAGGTTATGCTACCTCCGGAAATAACAACCGCCTTAGTTGCCATGACCCCGATCGGGGAATTGCGAGCAGCTATTCCGCTCGGGATTGAGGTTTTTGGGCTATCGCCTTTGCATGCGTTTATTGTGTCTGTGGTCGGAAACGCAGTCCCGGTGTTGATTCTTATCTTTGGATTAGAAGCGATTACAAGCTGGTGTGATCGCCATGTGAAATGGTGCCATCGAATTCTAACTCGCGTTTTCGTTCGCACTGAACGAGTCTTTCGTGGCAAGTATGAGCGCTATGGTGTAGCCGCTTTATTTATCTTTACCATGATCCCGCTTCCTGTGACCGGGGTTTGGACAGCTAGTGTGGCTGCAGTGCTGTTCCGGATCCGTCCACGAGTAGCCATCCCGGCCATTTTGCTAGGAATGCTAGTAGCTGGTATCATCGTCACGTTTATAACTTTGGGGGCTGAAGGAATTGTATCCTATGCGAATAGCCATTGATTGTCGAACAAGTTTAGATCCTGATTGTGGAGAGTGTGCCGGAGTCGGTCACTATACCAGTTATATCGTTCACGAAATGTTGCGGCAGGATCAGGAGAACGAATTTTTTTTATATTTTGATCGTAAGACTAGCAACCGGGTGATCAAGGAGTTTGCCGGAGATAACCATCGAGTCCGTGTCCGTTTCTTTCCTCGTTGTCCACTCCCTTGGTTTTTACCTCTGGCATGCAATCACGTTATGAAGGCCTTGTTTATAAAACGAGACCGCCCAGATGTTCTGTTTTCTCCTGCCGGCATGCCACCGCTTTTTTATTGGGGACGCACGGTGATCACTATTCATGACTTAGCGATCTATCATCACCCGGAATGGTTTCCTGAGCCAACCTGGTTGCGTAAATATTCAACCAAGCTCCTTGTCCCTAAGAGTGTCCGATCAGCTGACGTGATTATCACGCCCTCTATGGCCACAGCTGATGATCTAAGACACTTCTTTCCAGCGTCTAAAGATAAGATCATTGTGATTCCTCATGGTACCAAGCAACGCCAGATCGGAGACTATCCTTTGTCAGATGAACTACGTCAGAAATTTGATCTACCTCATGAGTATCTTTTGTCCTTGTGTACGATTGAGCCAAGAAAAAATATCTCTGCCGCGATCAAGGCTTTTGATGCCTTGTTACATCAGTATCCATATCGAGCGCAAGAGATCCGTTTTGCCCTAGCCGGAAAGCAGGGTTGGATGTATCGGGAGCTTTTTGAATACATTGATCAAGTTAATGATTATTGGCAAGAACAACTTGGGGTAAAGCCGATTAAATATTTGGGTTATGTTGGTCACGAGGAAAAGTGGGCCTTGTTGGCCAACGCCATGGCTTTTGTTTATCCATCCAAACACGAGGGATTTGGCCTACCAATTCTAGAAGCCATGTCTGCTGCCACTCCGGTAGTGACATCAAAAAACTCCTCATTAGAGGAGGTGGGTGGTCAAGGAGTCTTTTATGTTGACACAGATGATCACGAGACTATCGCTTCACTTTTCAATAAATTGATCGATCCTCATTATCGTGGTCAGATGGCTGTGGCTGGTCATGAACGCGCTAGACAATTTACTTGGACCGTGGCTGCTGAAAAGACATTAGAGATTTTGACTATAGTTGGCTCTGCAAAATTATAATTAAAATGAATTGAATTGTCAGAGAATATTGCAGGGGAATGTCCTTGTGTTTTTTTACTATCAAATTGTGAAAGTAGAAGTGAAGGTCATTCAATGGTTTAAGCCATTTGTTTTTAGTTAGATCATGTAGTCCGACGATAAGATCAGGCAGAACAGCCCCAGCAATAGCCCAGGAGATAGCTGGTAAATAACTCAAATCTTTCCAGCTAATTAACTGAAGGATAAAGAAGATAGCCACAATAGCATCAGTAGTAACAAAAGCCAAAGCTTTTTTCATGTGACTTTTGTTTTTGCGAAAATTAATGTTCATCTTATAGTCGCCATGAGGGATCATGTCTAGAAGCAGATGTGAAAGGAAGCCAACAATAAAACCGGCCAAAGGATTGCCCAGGGTATAACCGATAAGGGTGCCTACAGTGGCATGGGTAGTCAAAGTCATGAAAAGAGTCTATCACAGAAATCAAAAACCGTCCACGCTTATTTGTGGACGATTTTTGGTAGCGGGAGTGGGGGTCGAACCCACGACCTCAGGCTTATGAGTCCTGCGCTCTAACCAACTGAGCTATCCCGCCGAATTTTTTTCTTTGTGTGGCTCAGAGTGTATCATAAGCTTGATCTTTCAGCAAGACTGTGATAGGATCGAGGCCACAAGCCGCGGTGGCGGAACTGGTAGACGCGCGGGACTCAAAATCCCGTGGTGGCAACATCGTGAGGGTTCGAGTCCCTCCCGCGGCACCAATTGACAAAATTTAGATGGTTCGATATACTCGAGCCTACAACACCGCGGGGTAGAGCAGTCAGGCAGCTCGTCGGGCTCATAACCCGAAGGTCACGGGTTCGAATCCCGTCCCCGCAACCAAGAAGTCCTCAGTTTATGCTGGGGATTTTTTGTTTTACCTAATAACCTTGACAAAACCCCTAAAACTTGGTAAAAATGGGGCCATCGGGCACCACATGAGGTGGTGCTTGGTCGATCAAACTTAATCTGTCGGAGGAGGCCATGGCTAATGGAAATGGCTCCGTCGGCAGGATAATTACTGTCGACGTGATGAAGACCGTTGTTGAGCTGCAACTTAGCAGTCAGTATCCCACAGCTGCTCATGCTATCGCTCGCGTCTATGCCGAAATAACCGGTAAAGAGGTCGACGACCACTTTTCCGTTTTCGTGCAGCATCGCCTTGCCTGCTGGCGTCGGGTCTACGCGAATCACCCAGACATCCATACAGAGCAGGAATACTGGAAATTCGTAAACGGCTCTGTCCTTCAGGAAATCTTGGGACAGGAGTCTGATGAAGCTGATCTTGGTAAACTGGCACTGGGTGTTCACCGCAGGTTCAACACGGACACAGACCTTTACTCAATTCAAGACGACATGCTGGCGGCCTTGGCACGACTGAAGGACAAGTGTCAAGAACTCGATGTTTCTGTGGTCTCTGGATCGAATCAGAGCATGTACGGCCTGAATACCATGCTCGACCACTTCGAGGTCGGGGACTTCTTCGACGTTCGTCTTTGTTCCGGAAATCTTGACGTTCGTAAGCCAAGTAGGGCTTTCTGGGATGCGATCAGGGGGCGCCAAAATGCCCGAATCCTGGTGCATATTGGCAACTCTTTCGACAACGATGCCCCAGCGGCAAAGCGCAGCATTCCAGTGGTCTTGATCGATCGTGATGGCAGTGTTCGGGAAAGAATCGATCAGGAGTGGGAAGAGCAAGACTGGGTTAGACACAGGATCGGCAAAGGGCACCTGGTGGTGTTTAGAGATCCTGACGATCTGGTCGATGCCGTGATTGAACGTCTTGAATGATCTGCTGCTTCACGTGCAGCAGACGACAGGGCCTGGATATTGGGGAGTATCCAGGCCTTTTGCGTTGGCCAATTATCCTAAAATTAAGTATAATAGAGCAGACTTATGGCGCATATTATTTCGGTCG
The DNA here is from genome assembly GCA_964480695.1 of uncultured Gammaproteobacteria bacterium. Lineage (GTDB taxonomy): Bacteria > Patescibacteriota > Patescibacteriia > UBA9934 > CAZDDW01 > CAZDDW01. Next base: position 4,605 of record CAYZPO010000029.1, read on the forward strand.
TCAATCAGAAAGGAGGAGTGGGGAAAACAACGACAGCTTTGAATCTGGCGGCGCATCTTGCTGAGCAAGGAAAGTTTGTTTTGTTGGTTGATCTTGACCCGCAGGCCAATGCGACTTCTGGGGTAGGGATTGATCACCATGTTCTTGAGGACAGTGTGTATGAGGGAATGATCGGAGAGAAACGACTAAAGGAAGTAGTTTATGCTACAGATCATGAGGGTTTTCGGATTATTCCAGCGCACGGCAATTTGGCTGGGGTAAATATCGAGCTGGTCGATGCTCAGCAACGAGAGTGGTTTCTACACAAGGCCATGCTTGAGCTACGTAACGATTACGATTATATAATCATTGACAACCCGCCTTCTTTAGGAATTTTGACTTTGAACGGGATTGTAGCAGCGGACTCGGTCCTGATTCCAGTTCAGGCTGAGTATTATGCCCTTGAAGGACTGGGACAGCTTTTGAACACAGTTAATTTGGTTAAAGAAAATATTAAACCAAACCTGGAAGTGTTGGGCGCTGTGATCACCATGTTTGATTCACGGACCAAGTTGTCTGGCGATGTGTTGCGCGAGTTGTATCAGTACTTTCCGAACCGAATTTTTCGATCAGTTATTCCACGCAGTGTTCGGCTGGCTGAGGCGCCATCTTTTGGAAAAACAATTATTGGCTATGATCCGCATTGTAAAGCATCTAAAGCTTATGAGCGCTTGGCTCGTGAGTTGATTATGCGCGATGAGGGTTTTATTTAAAATATGGGAAACAAAACAGGTTTGGGACGGGGATTGTCATCCTTGATCCCTGATAAAAATGACCAGCCAGACAAAGTGTCTGACCAATCGGTTGAAGATAACGCTGACAGTGTGTTGGAAGTGGCGATCGATCAAGTGCAACATAATCCACGTCAGCCGCGACAGAATTTTTCTGCTGATGATCTGGAGGATTTAGTTAGTTCGATCAAACAGCATGGTATTTTGCAACCACTCTTAGTCTCAACTCGAGACGATGGTCAGTATGAGCTAATCGCTGGTGAACGACGATTACGTTCAGCCAAAGAAGCTGGTTTGAAAAAAGTTCCAGTAGTTATCCGTTCAGTTAATGATCAGGAAAAGCTTGAACTGGCTTTGATCGAGAACATTCAGCGACAAGATTTGAATGCCCTTGAAGAAGCTGTAGCTTATAAAAGTTTGGTTGATGAGTTCGAAATGACTCAGGAAGAAGTGGCTCGTCGTGTTGGTAAGTCTCGTCCAACTGTGACGAACACGATCCGTCTTTTAGATCTTCCAGAAGAAATGCAGGACGCTTTGCGTGAAGGTAAATTGTCTCGTTCGCACGGCCGAACTCTATTGTCTGAGTCAGATCGTGAAAAACAAAAAAAGCTTTTTCAAGCTATTCTAGGTGGAGGAGTGACTGTGCGTGAGACAGAAGCTAGAGCTGGAAATCAACAACGAGCTGCTCAACGTCAATCACGATTTAAAGCTGACATTGCGGCGGCTGAAGCTCAACTCCAGGAAACATTAGGTACAAAGGTGAGTATTCAGGAGAAAAATGGTCGAGGTAAGATCCTGATTGATTTTTATTCTCGTGAAGAGCTGAAGAAGATTCTGGGTCACTTTGAAGACTAAAGGTCAAGGTTTAGTGCTGCTAAACCACCATTTAATGGTGCGTTTAGTGGCATTTTTGATTTTATTTCGGGCGTTGCTGGTTTTGACAAATTTAAGCCAGTCCGGATTAGGTCCTTTACGATTTTTATCAATTACAATTTCACACATATCACCGGAATCAAGTTCAGAGTCCAGATTAGCCATCTGGTCGTTAATTTTAGCTGCGACTGCTTTGTTGCCAATGTCAGTGTGGATAGCGTAGGCAAAATCAATTGGCGAAGCGTCTTCTGGAAGATCAATCACGTCGCCCCTAGGTGTGAAAACAAAGATACGATCTCGGAAAACATCAATTTTTAAGGCTTCCAATTTGGCTAAATAATCTTTCTTGCTAGAAATTTCTTTTTGAATTTCTGCCAACTCTTCCATCCATTGCACAGTCCTGGCCTTCTTAGTACCGGTTTCTTTAAAACGCCAGTGAGCAGCCACACCATGTTCGGCAATTTCATGCATTTCTGGAGTACGAATCTGTAACTCAACAATTTGACCTTTTTCACAAAAAACAGTGGTGTGTAAAGATCGATATTCGTTTGGTTTAGGTTGTGAGATGTAATCTTTAATACGTCCAGGAAGCGGTGTCCATTTACCGTGAAGAATACCTAAAGCGGTATAACACTCAGCCACGTCACTAACAATAATTCTGATCGCGATCAGGTCATAGATTTTTTCAATATCATGATCATATCGCTGCAATTTTTTATGCAAACTATATAAACGTTTAGCTCGACCGTAAACTGAGGTAACGTTAACATTTGCATCCTCAAGATATTTTTTTGCCGAATCAATTAAATAATCAATGTGTGGTTTACGTGGAGTAACATTTTTTTCATAAAGCTCCAGAGTCTTTAAATAATCCTCTGGATAAGCGTAAGCAAAGGCTGCGTCTTCCAGCTCACCTTTAATTTCCGCCATTCCTAAGCGGCTAGTAATTGGACCATAGATCTCAATTACTTCTCGAGCAATGCGGAGTTGCTTTTCTTTTTTTACTCCGTAAAGAGTTTTCAGGTTATGGAGACGATCAGCACATTTGATAAAGATTACACGCACATCTGAAGCCATGGCCATGAACATGCGACGTAGGTTTTCCACATAGCGCTCAACTCCTTGGTAATGCAGAGTCCCCATTTTGGTTACGTGCTCAACTAAAGTGGCAATTTCCTTACCAAATTCTTTTTCAACATCTTTGACCGTGGTCGGTGTGTTTTCCACAATGTCGTGAAGCAGTCCAGCAGCAACGACTCTTAGCCCCAATTTCATCTGAGCCAACTTATACGCAGTGGCTGTGAGATGAGTAATGTAAGGATGGCCGGTTTGTCGCGTCTCTTCTTGATGGGCCTTGGCCGCCACGTCATAAGCGTGACGAATTAATTTCAAATTAGGTTGATCATAATTTTCTTTGATCAATCTTTCCAGATCTTCGTATGTTGGGGCAATCGGGTCCATAGCTTATAGACTACGATTTCTAGCTTAAGTTGTAAAGAGGGGAATGATTTGGTAGGATGTGGGAAAGTGTAAAATATCTATTTATGCCTGGAGAAAGAGAGGAAGGCCAGCCCGAACAAGGAGCGGCTGCCCCAGAAACAACAACTCAAGAGACACAAGTCACTACCCCAGAGCCGGAAGGTCCAAGTCCTGAAGAAAGAGAACAGGCTGAACAAAGAGATGAGGCAGGAGCTGAGGAGGCTCGGGTAGAAGCCGAACAAGAGGCTGACGACCCTACGAATACAGCCGGTCCAGCTGACCAGCCTGATGTCTTGCGGCAGTTATTGGATTTAGTCCCTGATTCAGATCAGGTAAATATAGTTGAAGGTGATCGGTATGGTTACGATCCAGCTACTGGTGATGTTATTGTTCCGAAAAAATATCGCAAGAGTCAATTGGCTCCGGTACGGATTTTACGGGAGATGCTTAGAGCAACAGCTAGTGATGAGAACGAGACTGATCCGAGGATCATAAAAGAAGTGGCAGCACGCGAACATGTGGCCGATCTTTTAGCTGAACAGGATCGAGTTTATCGAGAAGTGGATGGTCGGGAATTACAGGAGCAATATGAAGTGGTTGAAAAAGAGGCCTCAGATCGGCGTCAAGCAGCAGAGAAAGCTTTAGATGAAGCCGTGGCAGAGGTTGTTGAACAATTAAAAGAAGAACACGGGGTGGATGCTATGGAAGGAGTGGGTGAAGAGGGTCTAAAGAAGCTAATTAGGGAAGATTTGCAAAAAGATCAAGATGAATTGGTTTATCGAACCAATGATGACGAGAAAGGATATTATACTGGGAAGAAGCCAGGGATTTTAAAAGGGTGGCTTGGGGATTCAGAGCCAATGCAGGATTTACGGTATCGCAAAAAGTTAATGCGCTCCCCGTTTAGTATGAACGGTCTTAAATATGGGGTTGCTGCCGGAGTAATGGTAGGATATCCAGCCTGGTTATTAGCTAAGTATGTAGCCCGAGCTCCTAAATATCTTTTTGGTAAAGCCTGGGGATTTACTAAGAACCGGCTTTACAACATGGAGCAGCGTGGGTTCAAAGAGTTAAGGGCCGGATCTTGGAAAGTGGCTAGTGGTGTTGCTGGTGTGTTTGGTGCAGCAGGAGATGGTTTACTCAGCATTGTAGGTCTGGGGAAATACGCCAAGTTAGAAAAAACTATGTCCGAAGGGCTGAATAAAAGAGCAACAGCAGTTGATAAGGAAAAGTTGGAGACCTGGACGGACATCGAGGCTAAACAAAAAGCCGAAGAGGATAAAGCAAAAAAGGCTGCAGAAAAGGCCAAGAGTCAAGAAAAGAAAAATTTCAAAAAAGCTGCGTAATGACGCAGCTTTTTTCTTTGTATTCTATTTTGTGAATTTACACTCTTTGTTACTGCAGCGAGTGGTATCTTTGGCTCCGTAGACTAGTAGTGCTTTGCAATCAGGACACAGCTCACCAGTAGGTTTGCTCCAGACCGCGTGGTCACAATCAGGATACTGATCGCAACCGTAGAACGTTTTACCTCGTTTACTTCGCTTCTCAGAAATTTCTCCTTTCTCACAGGACGGACACTTTACTCCAGTTCCTTTAGCAATCGATTTGATCGACTTACAGTCAGGATACTTAGTACAGGACAGGAATTTGCCAAAGCGGCCATGTTTAACCGCCATCGGAGCGTCACACTTCGGACACTTTTCATCAGTGGTTTCTTCATCGATCTCGACTTTTCCGTCTTCACCGTCTTTGACCTGTTTAGTATTTTTACAGTCCGGAAATCCGGTACAAGCTAGGAATTTGCCGTAGCGACCGTCCTTGATCACCATCGGCTTTTCACACTTGTCGCATTTGATGTCAGTAGGCACATCTTCTTTTTTTATTTTCTTAACTTCTTTTTCTTTGACTTCAAGGTTTTTGTGAAATGGTTCATAGAACTCTCGAAGTAAAGGAACCCATTCTGTATCACCAGTAGCCACGTTGTCTAAGTCATCTTCCATCTTAGCCGTGAACTCTAGATCAACGATGTCCGGAAAGTGTTCAACCAACATGTCAGTCACAGTTCCAGCGATTTCGGTTGGGAAGAAACGTCGGCCATCATCTCGTTCAATGTATCCACGATCAATAATGGTATGGATGGTTGGAGCGTAAGTTGAAGGACGACCGATCTCGTGTTCTTCTAAAGCTTTGACCAGGCTAGCATCATTGTAGCGAGCTGGTGGTTCAGTAAAGTGTTGTTTTGGATCAAGCTTGACTAGAGCAAGGACATCATCTTTGTTCAGCTCTGGCAGGATACTCTGTTTATGCTTTTCAGTATAAATTTTCAAAAATCCTTCAAATTTAATCACTGATCCACTAGCTCGGAAAGTGTAATTTGCTGCAGCAATGTTGGCTGTAGTGGCATCAAAGACAGCTGCAGGCATTTGGGAGGCCACAGCACGACTCCAAACTAGGTTATAAAGCTTAAACTGATCTGAACTTAAGTGGTCTTTTATTTCTGTCGGAGCCCATCTAACTTCAGTCGGTCGAATCGCTTCATGAGCCTCTTGTGCCCCCTTACTTTTTGTTTTGTAAGTTTGCTCTTGGTGGAAATCAGCCCCGATTTCTTTGGTCAGATATTCTTTAGCATCAGCTCGAAATTTGTCAGAAAGATTAACGGAGTCAGTACGCATGTAAGTGATTAGACCGTGTGATCCTTCTTCTCCAAGAGCAAGACCTTCGTATAACTGTTGGGCAATCATCATGGTTTTCTTGGCTGAGAAGCCAAGTTTGTTATGAGCGTCCTGTTGCAACTTGGATGTTGTAAACGGGGCAGGGGCAGAGCGTTTTTTCTCGTGCTTCTTGACCTCGTCAACTTTATACTCAGCATCCTTGAGATCAGACAGAATCTTGTCTGCTTCTTTTTGGTTTTTAATGGCCAGCTTATCTAGCTTCTTACCATCTTTAGAATGGAGCTTGGTTTCGAACTCGGTTGTGTCTTTTTTAAGCAAAGCCTCAATGGACCAGTACTCATCAGCTTTAAAAGCTTCTCGCTCTCGCTCTCGTTCCACGATCAAACGCACGGCTACTGACTGAACGCGCCCCGCAGATAAACCACGCCGAACCTTGTGCCATAAGAAAGGGGAGAGTTCATATCCAACTAAGCGATCCAAGATGCGGCGAGCCTGCTGTGCATCAACTAACTTAGGGTTAATCGGTCGGGGATTTTTTAAAGCCTCGTCAATAGCATGTTTAGTAATTTCATGAAAAACAATGCGTTTAACCTTGTCTTCCGGAACCCCCAGGATTTCAGCCAGATGCCAGCTAATAGCTTCTCCTTCGCGGTCTTCATCAGTCGCGAACAGGATTTCATCTATACCATCAGCTGCTTTCTTGAGTGAGTTCACGGTTTTGCGGGCTTTGGTTGGGATGACGTACTTTGGTTTAAAGTTATTTTCCGGATCAACCCCGAGCTTGCTCTTAGGCAGGTCTCGGACATGGCCAAAAGAGGAAAGGACCTTATACCCCTTTCCAAGAAATTTGCTAATCGTTTTTGCTTTCGTTGGTGACTCAACGATAACTAATCTAGACATTGGTTACTAAGATAATGTAAGTGATTCAGCATGTCAAGAGCGATTTTAAAATGTTCTTGACAAAAGATGTGGTTCCAACTAAGATCTGACCTCGCACCTTACCCTGGGGTAGGTGACCAGCCAAAAGGTTGTTATGCGATACCACGATCGTGGGCAACCTGAGTTGGGTCATCAACTGATTGACTTGGTGGGCCTCACCCCACCCGTCCTCTCCGAGTCAATCATCAGGCGTGATCAACGCTGTCCTGCGCGGCTGCCGGGACATCAGTCGTTGGTCACGCCTTTTAAATTTTTGTATAACTCATCCCACCAACATGTCTGATCATTCCTCTGATTTCCATCATGGTAAGAGTACTGGTTACTTGGGCGGTATCCAGGCCAGTCGCTCGGATCAATTCATCAGCATGGGTCGGTTGTTTTGAGAGCAGTTCCAGAAGTTGTTTCTCAAGTTCATTTTCGGGTTCAGGAGCCGGAACCTCGTTCACGTCTTGGTCAAAACCAAAGACACTTAAAATATCAGTCGCCTCAGTTACTGGATGCGCTCCCATTTTGATTAGATTGTTTGGGCCAGCAGACACCGGTGAGGTGATTGGTCCAGGCACAGCAAAGACTTCGCGCCCCTGCTCCATGGCTGAGCGAGCGGTAATCAAGGAGCCTGACTTAGCTGCACCCTCGATTACTAATGTGCCGTGAGATATTCCAGAGATGACGCGGTTTCGAAAAGGGAAATGGCTTTTATATCCTTCAGTTCCGATCGGAAATTCAGAGATCCATGCTCCACCACGAGCCACAATCTCGCGGGCCAGATCTAAATTACTTTTTGGTCCTGCATGTTCTTCATCCAGGCCTGAAGCCAGGATAGCAACAGTTGTTCCACCGGCATCCAGAGTGGCTCGATGAGCAGCAGCGTCGATTCCTAGAGCAAGACCACTAGCGATAACAAACCCACTCTGAGCCACTGGTCGGACTAGATCGTAAGTCACCTGCTCACCGTAGCGAGTTAGTTTGCGTGTTCCGACCACGCTGAAGTAATTAGCGTTAGGTCGGGGCAGGGTGCCGCGGACAAACAGCACAGCTGGAGGATCATAAATTGTGGCCAGCCTTTCTGGATATCGTTCATCACCAAAAGGGATCGCCTTGACCCGATGATGTTCTAATAGTTCAAGTTCTTGATCTGGATTGATTGTCGCCCGTGCAGCAATAAATTTGTCAGCAATTTTGTTTTCAATCCCTGCCCCTACCAGTTCCTTTTTTGATGAATGAAAAGCGTGTTCTGGATCAGAGAAGTGATTTCGTATCCGGGCAACACGAATGGCCCCGAATTCTCTGTGTCGGATCAGAGCTAATAAAAATTTTAATTCGTGTTGTTGCATATCATGCGGCCGGCCTATTAAAAGCTCGGACGTTTGTTTTCTCAGAGCGCTCGGGCTGCAC
>CAYZPO010000030.1:0-12410 GCA_964480695.1 uncultured Gammaproteobacteria bacterium
TCGACAAAATTTTAGTAAACCGCTCTTTCAAACCATATTCTTTGTAAACATCATTACCCCGGCCCACAGACATGGCGTTAGCCACAAGCATGGGATAGTAATCCGGCATCTCTTCCATACAGAACCATTTTTCACCCGCATGCTCTTTATTGTAGGTAACAAAAAGAGTCCGGAAGCCGTCCAGATATTCGCAATCCTTATTCAACGAAAAATATTTCTGATTGGCTACAGACTCACTTTTTAATACTCCTAGCTCCTCAAGCTTCTTCAACTCACGTTGTGTATTGGCTGGATCATTTTCCGTCCGTTTAGCCACTTGCTGTACATACAACGGGCTGGCCTCATCTTCAAAAAATAAGGCTAAAATCTTAGCTCTAGTTTTTGATCCAAATAATGTTTCTAGCATATTTTAGGCAAGTTATCACTAACTTGCCTAGGCTATCATAGTTTTTTTGACTAGTCAAGAGTAAGATTTACAACAATTTTAAACCTTACGTACTATTCCCTTAGTTGCGTCTACCTCAACTTCGTCTCCATCCTTAAGCACTTTGGTCGCTATTTTAGTTCCGATCACGCACGGCACGTTCAGCTCTCTGGCCACAATTGCAGCATGCGAAGTCACCCCACCCTGATTAGTCACAAACGCCGCAGCCTTTTTCATGGCCGGAAGCAAATCAGGCTGAGTCGAAATCGAGACCAGAATATCACCGTCTTTTATTTTAGACATGTCCTCAACCACGTTAACGATCTTAACTGTTCCCTTGGCCGAGCCTTGACACCCACACTGCCCTTTTATCTCGTCCACATCTTCAATGTCTTCCTTCTGAATCGTTTCCGCAGCCTTCTGGGCGATCTCGCCAGTGTAAAATAGGTTCTCATTTTTATCCGTGTAGTAAACACTAAATGAAACTCGACGCTTCACCTCTTCGTGATCAATATTATCCGAAAGCAAACCACGCTCAATTTCATCAGTAGTCATGAACTTTGTCTGCTTAAGAGTCAGTCCAAACCGGTTCCCGATCTCTTCCAACACTGGAGTCATCCGATAGTTGGCATAGATTTGAGCAAAACGACGATAGATCTTAGTCACCATAAAATCACCCCAAGCATCAAAGAATCGCTCTTGTTCGTCAGACAGCTTAAGTTCTTTGATCAGTTCAGCTCGCTTATTGACCTGTACAGCAATATCAGTCTCATCCTCAGCATGCGTCTTAGCCAAATCTGGATCACGGTTAACTAAACGCACCAGTGCCTTAAGATAGTGTTCAAACGAGTACACACCTTGCTCTTCAGTAAACAGGAACGCGGTGTAGAAATACTTGGTGTAGTGATTCATCAAGTCCTGCAAAATATCCGGCCGAATCTGAGCAATCAAATCACGGACAACTTCATCAAACTTTTTCTCATACTCGGGACTGTGAGTATAAAGCCCGAACATCTTCACGTCCTGTTCTTTAAACTTCTCAAAAATCTCTTTAAACAGCTTTGTCTGTTCCTGGTCCTTCTGAACTTTAATTCCGATCTCAACCAGCTCATCCTGCTCGACTTTCATCAGTGACGGTTTGGTTGGTAAATTCAACAGGGTTAGATGCTCGTTAATCTTGCCTTCTTCAACACCGAGGTCACGCAGAATCTTTTTCCCACGCTCAGTCAGATTATCACCAAACATGTCAGCTGCGACCGGAATCCAGCCCCACTGATAATACTCAGTGTGCACATCCTCCTGCTTTTTGTACATTTCCCAAAGCTGGTCGTTCGTATACTTCTCAAGATCCTGTTCAGGTAAAGTTGAGACATAGCCACGCAACTTATCCGCCCAGAACACAATCTTCTGATTGATCTCTTCCATGAAACGCGGATCAGCTTCCATCTTGTTCACCAAATGCTCACCAACCTCAAAAGCGTCTTTCTCATCAAAATAAAACCAAATGTGATATTCCTTCCAAACCGCAGCCACTTTTTTATAAGCTCGACCACCTGGTTCGGCAAACTGACGCACAAAAGAATTCATCCACATCTGACAGAAAAACGGATCAATGTTCGGAATATCCTCGGCCAGCATCCACTTGGTGTTGAATTTCTGCTCAAAATCAGAATTATCAAGTTTACAAATAAGCTCTTTAAGCTCATTAGCCACAGAGCTTTTCTGGTTAAATGAATAATACTTTTTACCCTTATCCTGGGTCATAATAACCAAATTCTCGTTGACCAGATTGGTCAGTTCACGCGTAATATTACCAGCGTCCTTGTTTAAAATTTTCGCAATTTCAGTCAAAAATAACTTCTCACCCGGTTTCTGGGCCAGAAGACAGATAAGCTCATAAGCGAGCTGGGACTTAAATAGGTTTTTCATAATCTTGTTTAATAAACAAAAAAACTTGTCTTACAAACAAGTCTAGACTAAATACGCTAAGTTGTCAACCCTTTACCGTAAAATCCGCACGGTTCCGTGGTTGGCGCGGACCTCAATTAAATCACCATCCTTAATAATCTCAGTAGCATTTTTAGTACCGATAATACAAGGCTTGCCTAGCTCTCGCGATACAATAGCGGCGTGACAAGTAATCCCGCCTTCGTTAGTAACAATAGCGCAAGCCCGCTTCATCAGCGGCACAAACTCTGGCCGAGTCATTCCGGTCACCAACACTTCCCCATCCTTAAACTTACCGAAATCTTTTTCACCAATAACCAGTCGAGCTGAACCCTTGGCATAACCACGAGAAGCTACCTGACCAGGAATCAAATTACTATTTTCAGAATCATTAGAAATACGTTCTTCAATTTCTTCTCGAATAGAATCTGCTTCTTGCCCAAGGATCATTTTATAATTATGGCCAAGGATATGAAAAATCATTGGTCCTTTAAGTCGTTTTTCCAAAAGACTTCTCTCAACCATACCAGCAAGAACGTTCTCAATTTCTGTATGACTTAGCTGCTTAAGCAATTTTTTATTAATCCCAGTCTTGCTTTCTAAGGACAACAAAATCGCGTCTACCAAATGAAAACACATTAGATTAACCTGCTTGCGCCGTTCTCGCCAATAGGTCAACTTGTTAAACAGAAACAAGGGATTACTTTGTAAACCATGTTTCTTAAGCACCCCTTGAATCTTCTTCTGTTGTACCTCAGAATACTTTTCTAAACGTTCTAGCTCTACTTCAAATTGATCTGGATCATTTAAATACTTCTTGATTTCACGAATCACCTCAGAGCTAGTTAAATGTTTGACCGTTGCATAATTGGACCCACAATAATCAAAATCCTGCTTGTATCGAGCTATTTCCGGACTGGTAGATACAAAAGTCTTTAGAAAACCATCTGTGATCTTTTGCTGTTCTGGTTTTAATGATTTAATAATACGTAACAAAGCAAGCTCCTTTTCATAAGAAAAAGGCATTTCAACTGGTGTGGTCAGGAGGCCCACTTCATCCAAATCCAATTCATGCTTCTTGGCAAGTCGATTAATTTCTTCCTGATCTGTTCCCACATCAAAACTATCAATAAAAAGACTAGTTCGCCAAAATTCACGAAACAACTTCCACAATTTATCAAAATGTTTAATTAGCTCTTTATCAGTCAACGAAACAATATTCTCTTCGGGTGTATTTCGATAGATATCCTCAATCTCTGATGCATACTTGCTAAACTCATAATAAAAATTCTCTAGTCGAACTGGATCAGAATAATTTTTAATAAAGGCTTGAGATAATTTTTTTAAAGCATCATAATCCCAGTACCAAAACGAATAACCGTCCTTGTAATATCCGGTTAAAGCTCCAAAACCAACCCGCGTACCATCGGGCATCTGGTATTCAGTGGCACTAGCCGTGGCCGGGGCCATCATGGTAATCACAGCTGATTCTGCTTCCTGACGATAAATACGACGAGGATGAGCTGGCTGTTTTTCTCGAACAAATGTGATCAAATCCTCAACGTTAAAATTATAAGTCTGACAAATCTTGTTTAAGGTAGAAAATTTAATCCCATTAACCTGCTCTCCAGCAAGAGCACTTAAAGTATTACGATTTATTCCTGTCTCCTCCGCAATCTGGGTGATGGGCTTATCGATTTTCTTAACTAGTTCCTTAAATTTAAGCTTGATCATAGAATTTTGCTTAGCAAACTAGGCAAATGTTTTTAATCCTAAAATATACTATCTCAAACATTTTTCATACTGTCAAGCCATGCCTAGTAAACTAGGCAAAGTAAAAACTCGACAATTCGCTTCTTAAACTGTCGAGCTTAATTTTATTTTAATATCTTAACGATCCCCTTATCCGCATCCACTTCGATCTTGTCTCCATCCTTAAGAACTTTCGTGGCTACTTTGGTACCGATGACGCACGGAGTTCCAAGCTCACGCGAGACAATTGCGGCGTGGCAAGTAATCCCACCCTGATCCGTAACAATCGCCCGTGCCTGCTTCATGGCTGGCACAATGTCCGGATTAGTCATATGAGAAACCAGAATATCACCTTGGTGCATCTTCATCATCTCCTGCGTGGTATTAATGATTTTAACGCGACCAGAAACCTTGCCTGGACAAGCAGACTGCCCTTTCAACTCTTCCACGTCGCCCAGATTCCCCTCCTCTTCCTGAACGAACTCCAATTTCTGAAAAATGCCATCAACCTCCTGGCCCTGATAAATCATACTGCGACCGCGGTCGATAAAGACCAGACTATGCTTCATGCGCTGGTTAGCCACATCAGAATAGTCATGACCGTGCAACAACATCAATGAATACTCTCCGATCGTCAGGAAACGCAACTGCTCCAGTGACAGACCACCGCGCTTAGCAATTTCTTTCAAAATCGGCTCGGCACAATAGTACGAAAAAAACTGACTGTCTTTACTATACACTTTGACATAAATTGATTCACGAGCAATCTTGAACAATCGACTGTGCTGACCATGAATCTGCAGACCGTCAATCATTTCTTGCTGACGACACTTAATCTCTGGGATCTCCTGCGCTGCCTTCTCAGCCAACGCCACTGGATCACCTTCCATCATCATCTCTGCCAACTGTTTCTCAAACGCCTCGCGTTTCATGATATTCCCTTGCATCCCATACTCCATCCATTCAAAAGCTTTAATGTGCGTTTCCAGCTCTTGAGCTCGTTTCTTCTCATCTGCAATCTGAGCGATGCGTAACAGATCTTCTTGTTGTTTTTTGATATAACTTTTTTCAGTCGGCGTAGTCAGGACTTGAAAAGCTTCAATCGGATTGATCTCGCTCTTAAGGTCCTCTGCACGCTCGCGCAAATACTCGTGCAAGTAATTTGAGAACAAGTTCTCCTTTTGCTCAATAAACCACATCGGGCCCCGACGGACGTGCGTGGCCATAATCGGTTCTAACCATTTCTTAATCATTGCAATCAGCTCCTCATCACTCAACTTCTTGGGATCAATCTGCTGCAACTCTTTAGCCTCAACCATGACCTGATCAGCCCAATCAATCGCTTCCTGGTTAACCTTGTCCCACAAATCCGGATTAGTAAAAATGCTTTCCAAAAAACTTTTAGCAGTGTCTTTATAATCGTCATAGGTCATGAATAACATGCACGCTGTATCTTTAAATTCAGCGGCTTGCCAACGTGCGTTATCAAAACCAAACCCTGTATTTCCAGTCGTAAAAATCTCGAAAACTGGAATTAGAAAAAGATAATGCATGTAGTCCTCATGCTCAAACGGTAACCACTTTTTATCAAACGGAATTTGCATATTTAAATCTTTTTGACTGTTCCTGAAGCCGCATCGACTTCAACCTGGTCACCGTCCTGGAAGACTTTGGTCGCCAACTTCGTCCCGATTACACACGGCGTAGTCATTTCGCGACAAACGATCGCTGCGTGCGAGGTGATTCCTCCAACATCAGTTACAATCGCGGCTGCCTTCTTCATTGCTGGCACCACTTCTGGAGTCGTGGCCACAGCCACCAAGACATCACCTTCTTCCATCTTGTCCATGTCTCCAGCATTATTAACGATCTTGACTGTTCCCTGCACCACACCAGAACAACCACACTGACCTTTAACCTCAGTCGCGTCACCAGCATCCAACTCTGTCATCTTAGAAAATTCTTTAACCTCATCTCCAGTAATCATAGTCTTGTCTGAAAAGTAAGCGCAGTGCTGATAACGTTTCTCCAGCCCCTCGACTGACAATTTACCTTCAAGAAAATCTTCCACCTCCCAAGGCAACAAGTAATGGAACAAACGCCAGTCAATCTGACCACGTTTCACAATCTCGCGGAATAGTGGCTCAAGCAGATAGAACGCATGAACAAAAGCAAACTTACGTTCGTCTTTGACAACCATGGCTTCGCGCGCAATATCAATCAACTTCTGCGCTCGCGAAGTAAACTCGACCTGATCATAAATCTCCTTTTGTTTCTTTTCCAAATCTGACAAGTAACTTTCATGCTTGGCCAGCTTTTCCTCAATCCCCCCTTCCTGGATCGCCCGGTCAATACTTTCCAGCACCTGTTCAGGAGTCATGGCCGGCCCTTCGTAAGCATAGTAAGTCCAAGCATGCTTCTTCGCGTGTTGTTCAATCGCTGCTGGATCTCGAGTCCCCTCCTGAGCCAATTTCAAAATATCGCCTTCTTCTTTAAAGATAGGGCTTTTGTACAACGGACTCGATAAAATCGAGAACACCTCAGTTGCATCGAGATTCGTCCCCTGGACACACTCGCCAATAGCCTCCAACGCATCATTAGTCAAATACTCAGCTCCCATGTCCTGGAACACTAAGCTAATACCCCAATTGGTTTGCTCTTGATAAATTTCCAACCACTGACTAACAATCTCCTGAATCTCAGCGTTGGACAAAGATATTGGATCCTTTTGAGCGGCCTCTTGAGCGAACTCCTGGATTTTTTTGTTCAATTGCTGGTTCGTGGAAACTAACTCATTTAAATAATTAGGATCATCAATCTGTCGATCCAGTAGCTTGCGACTAAACTCTCTGAACCGAACGTCTGGAATGTATTTGATGTGTCCCTTCTCCACCTCAAGAGCAATATTAAAATCACACCCAAACTTTTGCTTGGGGACGAGCCGAGCAAAATCAACAAAAACAGTGAACTTGAAGACATTGCCCCCGTCTTCTTCATTTATTACTTCCCATTGATAGTCTTTAAAATTCATATTTTTGCCTAAAATAAAACCTGGAATCCATTTTGCCAGATTGTTGTCTAAAAGTCTATTGTAAAATCAACAACAATTTTGCACCTTACACTTTACGCACAACCCCCTGCTCTGCGTCGATCTCAACCATATCGCCGTCGGTGAAGACGTGGGTGGCGTGTTTGGTCCCAATAATGCAGGGTTTTTCAAGCTCGCGCGACACTATGGCAGCGTGACATAAAGTGCCGCCTTCATTAGTCACAAACGCGGCAGCGCGTTTCATAATTGGTAAATAGCTCGGCTCGGTCATGGGTGCAATCAAAACTTCTCCGTTTTGAAACTCATCCATGTCCTGTCGGCAACGAATAATCCGAACACGACCTGATGCTTTACCAGCAAATGCAGTCTGCCCTTGAAGCTCCTGTATATTTTCAAACTCCTCTTTACTGGCAAAAAGCTGCTTTTCATGAATAATTTTTTCGGCTTTGGTACCTGAAAAATATTCAATCTGATCCAAGGGATACTGACGAACATAAAATAATTTCTTACGGTCTGACAATTCTTCAGGTAAAGGCAAGGCTTTCTCGTCCTTGATAAAAGACATAAACTCAGACATGACCAGATACCAAAGCTGATCAGCGGTATATTCTGGAAGCTGTGTCTCAGACAACCACTTCAAATACCGTGGCATAAACTTCATCTCACCATTCTTGTAAATCACTTCTTCCCGACGACGAGTTTTCTTGGCCCACACTTCAAATTCAGCTTGTTGATCCTCATTCAATTCATCGATTTCATCCAAAGTGTCCAAACAAGCTACGGCTACACCAATCAGATCAGAATAAAATTGAAACAATTCAAGTACAGTTTCCAAAGTGAACTTGCTGGTATCCTGAGCTAAAAACTTTTCATACTCAGCTACCCTTTGGTTAAACCACTGATATTGTTCTTTAAGATTGACATCATCGCAATTAACCCGTTGGAGAAATTGTCGAGCTGCGCGCGGCCGCTCACCTTCAACTTGGAAATGATAATACGTCCCATCTTTGATCACAGAAATGATCTCCGAGAACTGAGCATAAAAATCAATAAACTCCTGTTGCATCATGGGCTGAAAAATTGCTGTTGCTCCAACTAAAGTATATTCGCGTTCGTGTTTTTCGTAAGCCATATTAAATCTTTTTTACGATTCCTTTTTCTGCGTCGACTTCGACCATATCACCGTCTTGAAAAACCTTAGTCGCGATTTTGGTGCCGATGATGCAGGGTTTTTTGAACTCGCGGGCCATGATGGCAGCGTGGCACATCACCCCACCTTCGTCGGTCACAAACGCAGCTGCTTTCTTCATGGCCGGAACGTACTCTGGCAACGTCATCGGAGCCAATAAAATCTCACCTTCCTCGAGCTCGTCCACCTGCTCGACTGACATAATCCGTCGGACCTTGCCAGAGACCTTACCTTGGAACGCTACCTGACCTGAGACTTCGGAGATACTTTGATCAACTTCACCGCGATCCATCTTGATCTCGTACGCTTCTTCAATTGTCTTGAACGACTGCCCCACAAACAACTTCTCATCTGTGTAAATAAACCCTTGCCAGCGTTCTTCGAGCTCTTCCACAGGCGGGATGTCGCCAGACAAAATTTCGTCGATCAATAATACATGAGCGTACTTGGCGACTTCAGGATACAAAGCTTTGACCGAACGCTCGATCACTTTGTCTGAGTTCGGAGCCAGTTCGTCTGTCTCATGTCGCACCTGCTCTATTTTAGAATAATCTGGATGATCTGTATCATGCAGCATCTCCATCATCCACCAAACAGAATTAAACCAGGTCCAGCCCTTAAGTAAAGTTTCAAAAAACTGAGCCAGCTCTTCGCGACTCAAATTTTTTCCTGATTCATAAATCGGCTCTAGCTCAGCCCAGGCATCCTTGAAAGCCTGACCCGACTTCTCAATCACTTCTGGTCGCTCTTGAACAACTTTCTTAAGTTCACTTTTAAGCCAATCAATTCCGGACTGATCCATATACGTGTGGATTCGCCCTTGCTCACCAACAAAAATAATATGCGGTTTATTCGGCTGGCGCTGCTCTACCCAATGACATGGCTCGACCGCTTCGGCCTGATACCAAATCTGCCCTACTGAAAGCATGAATTCCCGAGAAAATTTCTTTTCGTACAAGGGCTTGCTCATAGTTATCTTTTAATTAACTCCCTGGCCTGCTCAGCTATTTTCATTGCCACTTCATATGTTGGTAAAAGTTTGTGCAGATTGTCTCCGAGCTGTTTGCTACGTTCTTTGTTCTGAAGTAATTTTGTTACGATCTTGACTAGCTGATCGACTGGTTGCGTTTGTTCAAATACAACAGCAGCGTCGGCCTCTTTCAGAATTGCAGTGTTATCTTCCTGATGTGAATTCGGAATCGGGATAATTACACTCGGTTTGGACAGGAAAGCAAGTTCAGAAATCGTACCCATACCTGCACGAGACACGATCAGGTCAGCCGCGGCATACGCTTTGTCCATGTCAAAAATAAAATCTCGAGCAACGTATTTGCCAGGCAGCTCCTCGCTCGGCAGGGTCAAGGGACCCTGCCTATGGCGGCCGTATAAATGAATCACATTCATCTTTTCTAACAACTTCGGTCCGACTTTCTGTACTGCATCATTAATCCAACACGCACCAGTTCCACCTCCAAGCACGAGCATGGTCGGAAGCTCAGAATTCACTCCCCAATCTTTCACTGCTTTCTCTCGCTCAACCTGTTGCAAATTCTCTCGAACCGGATTTCCGATCCAAGAAGTCTTATCTTTCGAAAACGCCTCAACATCTTTTTCCCACGCAGTCGAAATGCGAGTTGCAAACGGAGCCATCATCTTGTTAGCCAGTCCAGGACGCAGGTCCTGCTGATGAATCCAGGTTGGAAGCTTCATGGTCCGAGCAGCCCAAACAAAAGGCACAGAGACATAGCCTCCGGCTGACATAACTAAATCCGGTTTTTCCTGATGAATAATTTCTCGCGCCTGCAAATAGGATCGCATTAAAACAAACGGTGCGGTCGCAATCGACAAAGAAGCATACCGAGGCAATTTAGCAGTCTTAACTGGGATAAATCGATATCCCAAATTCTCCAATAACTCGCCCTCAGGCCCTTGCGGTGTCCCAACCCAAACAATCTGTGTTCCAGGCCACAACTTCTCAAAAGCGCTAGCGGTAGCGATTAAAGGCGTAACTGGACCCAAAGTCCCACCTCCAGTAAGCATAATTTTCATACTTGGACAGTTTAACAAAATAAGCCTAAACGAGAAAGCCCCTTGGATCAGTCGATCCGAGGAGCTCAGATGTGTTGCGTTTGCAGACCAGTTCGAGATCACTCAGATTACGAACTACTGATGATGATGCGCTTGTAGGAGATCCTGTCTCGCCCAGCAGCGGCCCCGGTCAGAGTCTCTAGCATGCGGGCATTTTGTCCTTGTCGACCAACCAGACGTCTCGATTCCACACCCCGGAAACAGGTTGCTTCGATGAAGCGCGTTCGTCCTCTTCCGACTTCGAGAACATCCAACTCGTCAGGGTAGTCGAGCATGTTCCGAGCCATGAACCTGAACAGTTCCAAAGCACTCATGCTCTGACGGCCCGCCTGCTCGTCTCGCGGGCTTCGGACAAAGTCCTCGATCGCCTCGACCTGAAGGTAAGGGAGATCGTACTTGGCGCACATGACACCAACCAGGCTCCGGATCCCATCCACATATTTTGCCTTGTCCCCCATCAGTTGACCAAAGTCGTGACGATGAGTCCGGATCTCGATCAAGTCTTTTTTACTCCTCAGCCTGACCCAGACATGATCCGGGTGGTCCACCAAGGACTCGACCACGCTCCGCACGATCTCCACGATTCCGTTGTGATCCACGTTCCCTCCCTACAGCATCAGCATGCCACTAAGGTTCTTCTTATCCAGACCCTAGCGGAAAAAGGGTCGGATGTCAAGTATTATCAAGTCTTGCAGTGTTTTGAAACATTCAACACCACCCCCACACCAATCATGGAAATGGCTAATGCAGTTCCTCCATAACTAACAAATGGCAACGGAACTCCTGTCATTGGGAGTAAACCAACCATGGAGCCAATGTTAACAAAAGCTTGAATGACAAACCAACTGATAATTCCGATAACAACATACTGTCCGAACTTGTCTGGGGCCGTGGTTGCGATCTTCAATCCTCGCCAAAGCAAAGCCAGGAACAAGCCGATCATGAGTAAACAGAAAATGAAACCAAGCTCCTCTGCCACAACTGCAAAGATAGAGTCTCCAAAAACCTCAGGTAGATACTGGAACTTCTGGCGGGAGTGACCGTATCCAAGACCGATCAGGCCGCCAGAGCCAATGGCCAGGAGTGCTTGGTTAATATGATAACCGATTCCTTGTGGATCCAACTCCGGATGCAGGAAAGTCGTAAAGCGCGCTGCGCGATACGGAGCTAGCTGGATCAGTAGACCAAACAATACAGCACCGCCAGCGACTAGAGCTCCGAGATGAATCAATGGTGCACCAGCAACAAAGTAGACCACAAGCGACATGGCTACGATAATTGACATTGTTCCTACGTCTGGCTGCAGGATCATCAACAACATAATCGCGCCAAGCACAAGCATGAACGGCAAGAACCCAGAGTAAACATCGCTCACGCGTTTGCGACCACGAAGTTCAAGCCAGGCTGCTAAATAAAACAAAAAGGTCAGCTTCACAATCTCAGCAGGCTGGATCGAAAACAAACCAGCAACCGAGATCCAGCTCCGTGAAGTTCCGAACTCAGAACCAATTCCTGGAATAAATACAAGTAAGAGCAAACCAATCGAGACTAACAATAAAGTAAAAGCATGGTCACGCCACTTCTTATACGGAATGCGCATGAAAATAATCAAGCCAGCGATTCCTGGAATCAAGCCAAAAAGCAGTTGGTGTTTTATGTAATAAAAACTGTCTCCGAACCGCTCGTATCCATTGGGTCCGGAAGCTGAGACCAGCATGATCAAACCAAAAAGGATGATCGCACCCACGATCCCCAAAAACAGATAATCAGGTTGTTTACGAGTTCGCATTTTACGTAATCAAACTATCAAGCATGACCAAAGCGATTCCGAGTCCGCTAGCCACCATCGAGATAACCCAAAACCTCATCACAATTTTTGGTTCGCTCCAACCTTTGGCTTCGAAATGGTGATGAATCGGTGAGGACAAGAATACCTTACGTTTGAACAGTTTCTTCGAGAC
>CAYZPO010000031.1:0-11805 GCA_964480695.1 uncultured Gammaproteobacteria bacterium
TCATCAATATCACGGAGAACTGATTTGCGAGGAAAATCTTGAGTTCGCTCCCCATCATCGTCAAGGACGATCGTGGGCTCGTAGTCATCATTGCCGAACTGGGCTCGAGGCGCTGGTGGACGACTGAATTCTTCGCGAACTTTTACCTCTTCAATCAGGCTTTTAGGAATCTCCCCTATAAACATCGAGGGTTGATTGATTACTAAAGTATCGTAACCCGAAGTGGCTGGATAAGACAAGAAGAGGTACTTTTTAGCTCGCGTAGCTGCAACATAAAACAGGCGACGCTCTTCTTCCAGCCCATTGTCCTCAACCATGGCCCGTTGGTTAGGAAATCCGCCCTGTGTGAGATTCATCACAAAAACTGCTTTCCATTCTAGTCCCTTAGCCTGATGTACGGTCGACAAAATAAGACGCTCGTCATCAAAATGTTTCTTATCTTCTCGAGCAGCACCATAATCGTCATGCAACGTGACTTCTCCAAGAAATGTAGTTAGATCATCATACTCTTCAGCAAATATCGCAAACTGTTCGATGTCTTCAAGGCGATCTTTCCAATCCTCATATTCGGCTTCAAGATAATTTTTATAATCCGATGCAGCCAAAGCCCGAATCATTTCTGCCACACGATCGTGTTTAAGAATCCTCTTAGCAACAGACACAAAACCTTCCCAACCGATTTGTGCTCGGCTTGATAACCTGTCGGGAGTGACGTCCGTAAGGACGTTACTTAGTGATGTAACACCCTGACGGGTGTCACTCCCTATCATGGCGAAAATCTTCCCTGCTGTGGCCGGACCAATCCCGACCTGTTTACCTAGAACTCGGTACCAAGACATTTCATCGCGAATATTATCAACCAACTTCAAATGAGCCACTACATCCTTGATATGGGCGCGTTCGAAAAACTTCATTCCTCCGCGATACTCGTACGGCACGTCACGTTTCATCAGTTCCATTTCTAGCGCTCGCGAATGAAAAGCTGCTCGAAACAGCACGGCCATATCACGCATTGGCACCCCTTCATCTCGTAACTCAAGAATCTGCTCTGCAATATAAGACGCTTCCTGATTAGCACTCGCTGTTGGAATCAGCGACGGCTTTTCAAACCGATCCAAAAAAGCTTCCAGGTCTTTTTCAAATTGATCTCGGTTGTTCTTGATTACTTTATTTGCCACTTCAAGAATCTCTGGCGTGGACCGATAGTTCGTGGTTAAGCGATAAGTTTTCGTTTCTGGAAAAATTTTCGGAAAGTCCAGAATGTTCTTGATCTCAGCAGCTCGAAAGGAGTAGATGCTCTGGGCATCGTCTCCGACTACAAGCACGTTGTTATGTACAGCCGCCAACTCTTTGACAATCTCGGCCTGAATAACATTTGTATCCTGATACTCATCAACTAAAACATAGCGAAACTGATCTGACAGTCGGTTGCGCACGTCAGGATAATCCTTCAAAAGATCTAATAGTTTGATCAATAGATCATCAAAGTCCATGGCATTAGCCGACTGTTTTCGGTCACGATACGAATCAGCAAGATCACGAATCACTGGCACTAGATCAAAAAAGTTTGGATGTTTTGTTTCAACTGCCTCCTCGATGTTGACTCCAGCGTTCCGCGAGTAACTAATCAAATTCTGTAATACTGCTGGCGACGGGAAGCGTTTAGACTTGGTGTCGACTCTAAGATCTTTAAGACAAACTTTAATCAGATCTTTACTGTCTCCCTGGTCTAGAATTGTGAAGTTCGACTCAAATCCAAGCTTCTTGGCGTACTTACGCAAAATACGGTTAGCGATCGAATGAAAAGTCCCACCCCAAAGTTGTTTAGGATATTCGCCAAGCAAGAGTTCAACTCGCTCTAACATTTCCCGAGCGGCTTTGTTGGTAAAGGTCAGCAGCAAGATGTTCGCTGGATCAACGCCGTGCTCAACCAAATACGCGACACGATAAGTAATCGTGCGCGTTTTTCCAGAACCAGCCCCGGCCAAGACCAAACAAGGGCCTTCGCCCTCAACTACCACCTGAAGTTGTTCATCGTTCAAATCAGATCGATAGTCTACTTTAGGTTTGCCAGTCGCAGAATGTTTAATCGTAAATTCTTTCATGCTATCTCAAATACATGATCTTATTCGCCGCGTGTTCTTCATTCGTTGTGGCGTAGTGAGTCGTACCCTCTTCGTCATTCAGAAAATACCAGTATTCGTTTGTGGTCGGATAGATCGCGGCCTCGATCGCGTCGAGGCCTGGATTAGCAATTGGACCTGGTGGCAAGCCTGCATACATGTAGGTATTGTACAGCGAGTCAATCTCTTGATCTTCAAACGAGATTGCTGGATCAGATTTACCAGTCACGTAGTTGACCGAGGCACAAGATTGCAATGCCATCCCGATTTCGTAACGGCGCCAGAAAATATCTGAAACCATTTTCATGTCCTCTTCTCCACGTGCTTCACGTTCAATGACCGAGGCCATAATAATCACCTCATCCAGTGTCTTGCCCTGAGCTGCAATCTCATCCCGCATCTCCTGTGTCACTTTTTGATCAAACGTTTCTAGCATTTTGTCGACCACATCTTGAGCCGTGGCATCAACAAAAAGTCGATACGTATCCGGGAACAAATACCCCTCAAGACTGTCGGCTTCGACAGGATAGCCAGTAATCGCATACAGCTCATCTGCACTCGAGATCAAACCTTGTTCAACCAGATACGAACTAATATCGCGCAAACTCCAACCTTCAAGAAAAGTCAGTTGACGTTCGTCCGCAGCTTGCGATGTGGTCACTTCACGCAAAGCACCTAAAATACTGTTCTCTGGTTCTAGAAAAAAAGTCCCAGCAACAACGTCACGATCAATCCCTTTAATTCGCGCGTACCACTCAAACAACCAAGAGCTTGAGATAACTTTAGACTCTTCGAGCTTATCTGCCACCTCCTGCAAGGTTTCTCCGCTCTCAATTGTCACTTCTACCATCCCTGTTTCTTGATCTGGAGACCTTAACCATAGCTCCCATACCACTAAAGCGCAAAGGGCTAAAGCAATCGTAATTAATGTCGCTAATAATCTGGCTTTGTTCATAACAGATGTTCTAAACCTTGTTGTTTAATTTCAGCGATCAGTTCTTTCACTCGCTGAGCTTTATTTTTATCACACACCAAAACCACATCACCAGTATCAACCACGACCAAATCTGAAACTCCAACAGCGCCAATTGTCCGCTCCTGCGAAGCGTAGAATAAGTTATTCTCTGAATCAATAGCAACCACCTGTCCTTTAACCACATTCTTTGACGCATTATCATCCGCCACCTGTTGACTATGCAACGTGTCCCAAGCCCCAATATCACTCCAACCAAAATCACCTTTGATGATCAGCACTTCTTCTGGATCCATTTTCTCAGTCATGGCGTAATCAATCGAAATTGCTGGTACTTCAGTAAAGAGCTCGTCAATCCCAGCCCGATCTCCAGCTTTCAATTTCTCCTGAATCGCTCGCAGCACCTGACCAATGGCTGGTGCATGTTTTTCCAACGAGGCCATAAATTTCTGCGGCGTCCACATGTAATAACTAGCGTGCCATAAATAACTTCCGTCTTCCAGAAATTTCTTAGCCGTATCATAATCTGGCTTTTCCACGTGGTTGGCAAAATTATAAACCTCAACCCCATCAATCGTGTCGTACTTATCAGCGATGCGAGTGTAACCCAAAACTGTACTTGGGAATGATGGAGCAATCGCAATATCCAACATCTTCCCGGTCTTCTGAATCAAGCGGTCACCAACACGCAAACAGTTCAAAAAAGATTCCTCATCTCCAATCCAATGGTCAGATGGAATAAAGACAATAGGTTCGTCCGGAGCAGATAGTTCCAGAATCGCGGCTGCAAATCCCATGGCCGGTCCTGTGTCCCGCTTGGCTGGTTCAATAATAATATGATCGTCCTCAACCTCAGGGAAAGTCTCTTTAATTGAATCAACGTAAGCTGGAGAAACTGCAAAATAAATGTCGTCAACAGAAAACAAGCGGAGTAAGCGACGATAACAATCGCGAATCAATGGATCCTCAGAAACCAAATTAAAAAACTGCTTTGGCTTGTCCTTGCGGCTCATGGGCCAAAGCCGAGTTCCTCCACCTCCGGCTAAAATAACTGCTTTCATAGGTAGCCTTATTCTAGAATATTATGATCCCTAATGCAATAAGCAGGAGTGGTTGCATGATTAAAGCATAGATTGAGCCTAACGCTGCCCCAGCAATAATATCGCTAACATAGTGTACACGGACCTTAACTCGAGACCAGGCTACCAGCGCGGCCATAACGATAAATAGGATGCCCCACCAGGTTGAGTCCACTGCAATGACTGTGGCCACAGCAAAAGCAATGGCCGAGTGAGCTGACGGGAACGAAGACGACGGGATCCAGAGCTTGATCAGTGGTTTTGTTTTTTGTGCAATAAAAGGCCGAGTTCGATGGAACAAACGCTGGAGGATCGCGGCCAAAGCCCAAGCTCCAGCTGCAGCTAGCACAATAAAAATAAAAAGCCAGCGAGCTACAATGATCGCTAAAATAATTTCAACAAAAATCAACCACCGCGCTCCGAAAATATAAAGTTGTTCTTCAGCCTGCCGGCCGGAGCCTTGGCGAAGGCTGGTTCTTTTGTTTCCGGCGGAGCCGGACCCGGCTTCGCCGGGCTTCAGTTCTTTTGACATTTCGGACATAACACTGTTCCTCGTCCTCCGAGTTTTATTTTTTTTAATTTGGTTTTACAACGGCGACATGGCTCACCTTCACGGCCGTAGACTTTTAGTTGCGGAACAAAATCACCCTCCTCGCCGTAGGCGTCAAAATAATTATCTGCTGACGTGCCACCGGCTTTGACTGCGCGTTGCATCACATCACGCACAGCAGTGTACAATTTCTTGATCTTGGCTTGAGGTACTTGCTTGATCTGCGTCTCTGGATTAATCTTAGCTGCCCACAAAGCTTCAGCGGCGTAGATATTCCCGATTCCGGCAATACATTTCTGATCTAACAACTTAGGTTTTATCTTGGCTCCGGGGTATCGTAGCAAGCAC
Source organism: uncultured Gammaproteobacteria bacterium (assembly GCA_964480695.1). Taxonomy (GTDB): domain Bacteria; phylum Patescibacteriota; class Patescibacteriia; order UBA9934; family CAZDDW01; genus CAZDDW01. The sequence continues at coordinate 5,074 of CAYZPO010000031.1, forward strand.
TCAGAAAACTTCTCTGAGGTAAACGAGCGGGCCAATGGCTCAGGACCAAACTTCCAGGACGCAACATACTCATCGGCTTTATCATCTGGCAAAACTTTAATAAACCCGAACTTACGAAAATCTTCCCAGTGCAGGTCGTATCGACCATTCAGTTCAAAGACAACGTGTGTGTGCTTGGTCGGTTCAGTTCCTTTCTTTTGAAGAAACATTCCGCCAGTCATTTTCAAATGAACAAACATCTGCTGCCCGCCAGAGAGATAAAAACGCAGGAGTTTCCCGCGCCGCTCAATCTTCTTGATCGTCCTGCTCTGAACCGTTTCGACAAATTTCTTTTTACCAGGCTCTAATTTCTTTCCCCACCGAACCACTACATTCTTGATCCGAGCTCCCCTGATCGCTCGTGACAGTTGTCGACGAATTGTCTCGACTTCTGGAAGTTCGGGCATAGGATAAGAAAATAATAAAATAAGAAACTAAGAAAATATGTACCGAACTTATTTTTTTATTTTTTTGGTTTCTTAATTTTTTAAAACAAACTTGTCCCAATCATGTCCTCTGGTTTGGCGATTCCCATAGCTGACAAAACAGTTGGAGCAATATCTGCTAATAAACCAATTGGCTGCACCAAAGATAGATCACCTCCAGGAACTTCTCCAGACGGAGCCAACTGACCTTCAAACTGTTTCCCCACCAAACACAACGGAACCGGGTTAGTTGAATGCGCCTTGGAAATATCACCAGTGGCTACGTTAATCATCTCCTCAACATTACCATGATCAGAAGTCACAATCATCACCCCTTCGCGAGCCAACGTTGCTTCAACCAATCGACCGACACACTCATCCGCTGCTTCTACGGCCTTAATCCCAGCCTTAAGAGTTCCGGTGTGTCCAACCATATCCGGATTGGCCAAATTTAAAATGGTTAAATCAAACTTCCCGGACTTGATTTCCTTAACTGCACGATCCGTAACTTCTTTAGAGCTCATGGCTGGCACCTCATCGTAGGAACTAACACGCGGCGAAGGAATAATGGCTCGTTCTTCGCCTTTAAACGGATCTTCGCGAGTACCGTTCATAAAGAAAGTCACGTGGGCGTACTTTTCTGTTTCAGAAATATGGAACTGCTTTAGCCCGGCCATAGATACGACTTCGGCCAAGGAATTACTAATCACGTTCGGTGGAAAAGCAACCTCAACTGGCAAACCTTTCTCGTACTCAGCCATGGTCGTGAAAAACAAATTTGGAAAATACTGGCGTTGGAACTTATCAAAATCAGGCATGACAAAAGCCTTGGTCAGCTGACGCGCCCGGTCTGGACGATAATTAAAGAAAATCACCGCATCGTTGTCAGCAATCTTAGTTACTGGTTTTCTCTTATCCAAAATAACTGTTGGAACGAACTGTTCATCAAACACTTCACGCTGATAGGATTCTTTAATTGCTTCAATCGGATCCTTAAAGGTCGCTGGACTGACCCCGTCAACCATGGCTCGATAAGTCGCTTCAGTTCGATCCCATCGCTGGTTACGGTCCATAGCATAAAAACGTCCAGAGATACTAGCGATCTGCCCGATCTTAACTTCTTTCATCTTAGCCTGCAGTTTCTCAACAAACTCAATTCCTGCATTATGCAAAGTGTCGCGCCCATCCAGAATGACATGAATATAAACTTTCTTGAACTTGTACTGCTTAGCCAGATCTAACAAAGCATGCAGATGCATGTCTGAGGAGTGAATCAAACCTTCACTAACCAACCCAACCAGATGTAAAGCACTTTTATTTTCCTTAGCGTGCTCAAATGCTTTCAACAAGGCTGGATTATCAAAAAAAGTTTTTTGGGTGATATCTCGATTAATCCGCGGCAGCATCTGATAAAAAACTCGACCTGCTCCAATAGAAAGATGACCAACCTCGGAATTTCCCATTTCCCCCCAGCTCAAACCAACATCCTCACCAGAGGCCCGTAAAGTCATAGCAGGATAACGCTGAACCAATTGATCAAAGTTCGGGGTCTTGGCCCGAACAATGGCGTTTCCTTCTGAATCAGGGGCGGCCCCAAAGCCATCAAGAATGCAAAGAGTTACTGGTGTCACACTGGACATAATGAGAAAATAATAAACTAAGAAACTAAGAAAATATATACTGAGCTTGTTTTTTTATTTTTTTAGTTTCTTATTTTCTTAAAGCTCCTCCTCAATCTCCATCAAACGATTATACTTGGCTAACCGTTCTGAACGTGACAAGCTACCGGTCTTAATATACTCCGCGTTGACTGCTACAGCCAGGTCTGAAATAAAGGTGTCACAAGTTTCGCCAGAACGATGGGATACAGCGATCTTATACTTATTAGCTTGAGCTAGCAAGATCGTGTCAATAGTCTCAGACAAAGTACCAATCTGATTTAATTTGATCAAAATTGCATTACCAACTTTTTCATCAATCCCCTTTTGCAACCGATCGACCTGAGTTACAAACAGATCATCTCCAATCAACATCATTTGTTTCTTCAAACGCTTAGTCATCATCTGCCAATCTTCCCAAGCATCCTGATCCAAACCATCCTCAACTGAAATCAATGGATACTTTTTAGCCCAGTCTTCGTAAAGATCAACTAACTGTTCGGCCGACATCTTACGACGATCAGTGGTCAGCTCATAACGCTGCTTCTTTTCGTTATAAAATTCAGCTGCAGCCACATCAAGTCCTAGAGATACTTGCTTACCTGGCTTATAGCCAGCCTTTTTAATCGCCTTCATTATATATTCTAAAGCTTGTTCAGTCTTACCCACGTTCGGAGCATAACCACCTTCATTACCAACATCGGTATCTAGACCAGCTTTGTGTAACACATCACCTAAAGCATGAAAAATCTCAGCTCCAGCTTGAACTTTACGACGCATTGACTTCAAGCCATGAGGAATAATAATAAACTCCTGCATGTCCAGATTAGTGTCCGCATGCGCTCCACCATTAAAAACGTTCATCAATGGTGTTGGCATCTTATACTTTGGAAATCGAAGATCAAACGCCCAACGCAAATACTGATACAGCGGTTTCTTTTTATCCCGAGCTGCTGCACGAGCACAGGCCAGAGAAACCCCAAGCATAGCATTTGCTCCAAGTCGTCTCTTATTCAAAGTTCCATCCAGTACCAACATCCGATCATCAATAGCCCGCTGATCATGGACCGACATACCGCGTAGTGACTTGGCGATTTTAGTGTTCACATTACGCACAGCTTTGAGCACACCCTTACCTCGATATCGCTTCTTATCTCCATCACGCAGCTCAAGAGCTTCATGAATTCCAGTCGAGGCTCCGGAAGGAACTGAAGCGTGTCCGGTCTTCCCGTTCTTAAGCAAAACTGACACGTTGAGCGTAGGATTACCTCGAGAATCAAGGATCTCGTGCGCGTGAATGGTTTCGATAGTATGTGACATATGTTTGTTTATATTTTCAAGGCCTCAATCCCGGGTAACTTTTTTCCAGCAAGAAAATCTAACATGGCTCCACCCCCAGTAGATAATAAGGTATATCGATTGGCCAGATTTAGACCATCAACCACAGGCAAAGTATCGCCGCCACCAACAACGGTTTTGGTCTTCCCGGTTTGTCGAGCAATGGCTCGGGCTAAAGACTCAGTCCCTTCACAAAAAGCTTTGTTCTCACAGTAACCAAACGGGCCGTTCCAAACTACCATCTTGGCTCGCTTCAACTCCTTGCGAATCTGGCGCATTGACTGTGGACCAAGATCAACAATAGTTTCGTTAGGACCAATGTCCCAAATGCTTCTGGTCTTAGGAGAGCGAGCTCGCAGGCTCTTGGCCACTCGTACGTCTATTGGCAACAAAAATTTATCTCGATGATTTCGTAGGAGACGTTTAGCAGCTGCCACCCCGGCTTTATCAAAAACGGACTGCCCCACCGGAATGTTGTGCGCTACCAAAAACGCGGTAGCTAAAGCTCCGCCCACAGCAATCACATCAGCTTGCTTTAACAATTTTCTCATCACGGGAATTTTTCCCTTAGCTTTAAGTCCACCCATGACTAAAACAAACGGTTTCTTTGGTCGATCAAAAACCTCACTCAACACATCAACTTCATGAACTAAAGACGGGCCAGCGTAACTTGGTAACTCATCGGTAATCGCATCCATGGAAACATGTGCTCGATGACTATTACCAAAAGCGTCGTTAACATAGATATCACCCAAGCCGGCCAGAGTTGTGGCAAAAGATTTTGCGTTCTCTTGCTCTCGGGCGTCATAACGCAAATTCTCTAAAACTAAAATATCGCCATCCTCTAAATGTGAGACTTGGCGTTCAACCTGCGGACCGATCACGTGTCGGCTATGTTTGATTGTTCCTCCAAGTAGCTCCTTCAAACGACGAGCCACTGGAGCCGTAGAGTAAGCCGCGATACGACGACCGTTCGGTCGACCTAAATGCGTTAGAATAACAATCCGTGCTCCGCGCTGGCGCAACCACTCTAAATCCACAGCTGCCCGGGCAATTCGTCCATGTTTACCGTCAACCGCCCGCCCACGTTTAATCGGAACGTTAGCGTCAATTCGCACCAAGACCGTTTTGCCTTGAAGCTTCATTGTATTACGTAGAGTTCGCAGTCGCATAGTGAAGCTATTTTATCAAAAAAACGACCTTAAAGCCAGACGTTTAAAATCGCAATCTCTGCCGGACTGAACAAACGAGCCCGTGGCCCAGTCTCCCCTACTCCGGAGGTGATGAACAATTGTGTTCCTTCATATTCAAATAATCCACGATCGTAGTCGCGACCAAGCAAGTTCGGCATGTCAGAGACTGATCCAAACCATGGTAGTCGAATCTGCCCAGCATGAGTGTGTCCAGAAATAACCAGATCAGCTTGTTGAGTTGTGATCTCAGACAACACAACGTCAGGATTATGTGACAACAACACGACCGTATCCTCAGAATCCAAATCCTGTAGTGTCTGGGAAACATTGCCGTCGTACCAGATGTCATCAACTCCAGCGAGAACAAACTTTTCAAGTTCGATTGATTCATTTTGTAGCACTTCAATTCCCAGTTGCTCCAAAGTGGCAACAACATGTTCGACTTCATCACTGTGATAATCATGATTCCCAGTCACAGCATAAACTCCTAGCGGGGCGGACAAATCAGCCAGCGGAGACAGCATGTCCGCCTGCTCAGCATACTCAAAAACAAAATCTCCAGGTAGGAAGATTATATCTGGAGACAAAGCATTGGTCTGACGAACCACCTTCCGTGCCCATGCTTCTTGCTTGTACGGTCCCAAATGCAAGTCAGACCAAACCGCTACACGAAGACTCGAATCTGCATTGTCAGACAAGACAACCTCATGCTCGCTAACAACTAACCATCGCGGTGCAGCAATGCTGCCATAGAAAATCACCAACCAGGCCAGAATAAGAAAACAAAAAACTAAGAAATTAAAAAAATAAGCCCGAGGTCTTATCTTTTTTTCTACAAATAATTCGATCAAATATGCCCCAGTGATAATCAAGAAAAAAAATATAACAAAATCAAACCAGAGATGCATATTTTCTTATTTTATTAGTTTCTTATTTTCTTATCCACCGAGCAGTATTCTCCACCATGCCTAGCAAATGTACCGAGTACCCCCATTCGTTATCATACCAAGCCATGACTTTGACCATGTCACCGTCGACCACGCGTGTCATGCTTAGATCGACTACAGATGAAAGTGGTGAGCCAATAAAGTCGCTTGAAACCAGTGGTTCGTCCGTGACTCCAAGAACACCTTTCCAACGAGCTGACCGCGCTGCTTTTTTGAATTCTTGATTAACCTGCTTAGCTGTCACTTTCTTGCGCAGAACAAAAGTGAAGTCAGAAAGTGAAACATCGATTGTTGGTACACGTACGGCCACGCCATCGAATTTATTTTTCAGTCGCGGGATAACTTGTGTGGTCGCTGTTGCTGCTCCAGTGCTAGTCGGGATCATGTTTACTAAAGCAGAACGAGAGCGACGTAGATCATTCTTCGGTGGTTTTGGAACTCCATCCACCGTACTCTGTCCGGCAGTTACTGAATGGATCGTGGTCATCATGGCTTTCTTGATCCCAAACTTCTCTAACATGACCGCTGCTACTGGAGCAATTGAATTCGTGGTGCAAGAAGCATTATCAACGATCTTGTCATTCAAACGACACTTCTTGTGATTCACCCCCATCAAATAAGTAGGCACATTCTTAGCTGGAGCAGAAACAACTACCCGCTTGGCTCCGGCTTTCAGGTGACCAGACGCGTCTTTCTTGTTCGTAAACCGACCGGTTGACTCAATCACAACATCAACGTCATGCTCAGCCCATGGCAACTTAGTTGGATCTTTTTCTGCACTAACCAAAATCTTTTTCCCACCAATAATCAAATGCTTAGCGTCAGCTGTAACCTTCTTGTCCCAACGACCGAAAACAGAATCGTATTTCAAAAGATGGGCCAGAATCTTAGGCTCAGTCAAATCATTAATGGCCACGAACTTAATATTTTTATTGTTCCAGCCAGCCTTGAGCGTATTCCGCCCAATCCGCCCAAAACCATTAATTGCAACTCGAATCATATAAATTTTGTTTATTTTTACTATTCTAATTGTACCATGAATTCGCAGGGATGACATATGGAATACGGCCGACCTTGAAGCTCGGACGTTTGTTTTCTCAGAGCGCTCGGGCTGCACGGTGGTGTGAAAGGA
>CAYZPO010000032.1:0-10807 GCA_964480695.1 uncultured Gammaproteobacteria bacterium
CCATTTCTTAGCAAAGTCGTCGTCAGAGAACATACGCGGGATCTCTGCGATCGTACCTGGAGTTTCCTGATCAGACATCAAGGTCAACATCACGTTACGCATGTTGTGCTCAAACATCGGTCCGATCATTTCCGGTGGGAATAGCTGGTAGAAAATAGCGATCATTTCCTGCACAGCAAAGTCTGCTTGGTCTGCAGATTTAACCTCAAGCATATTCAGCCCCATTGGACGCTCGGTATCGCCAGGAGCAAAAATAATTACGTCATCAATCCGTTCCTTTGGAATATGTCCGAGAACAGATTCAACCAGATCACCGTGAGGATCAACCACACACACCCCTTCACCGTTCTGGATATCCTGAATAATCATGTTACGCATGAACACAGATTTACCAGAACCAGACTTACCGATCAGATACATGTGGCGCTGGCGGTCAGGACGCTTAATGAAACATTTCTTTTTCTGACCGCGGAACTCATTAATTCCCAAAAACATCTCACCTTCACTTGGAACAGTTACTGGTGCGGCAGCCCGACGAGCTCCTAACCAATGGATGTTTGGAGTCTCAGTGGTCGGTAGCGGTAGATGCCAGAGGCTGGCCATCTCTTCAGCATTAACTACGATCTTAAAACGATCATCAAAATGACGATAAATAAAATCTCGGACAATCCTCTTTTTGGATCGGGGAACTTTTTTTGAAAAACTATTACCAAACTGATAAATATTATATTGAGCAAAAGCAGAGACAACATTGTTCAAAGCCTGTTGCGCATGCGCTGTGTTCTGAGAAGAAACCACAATACGAATGTTGGCACTTAATCCAGCCTTGGAGGCTTTTTCTTCAATTCCTTTTACCGCCTCTTCCTCTAAAGGAGACAAACGGTGCTGCTCTTGGGCCTGTTGCTCCTGACTTTTTGGAGCGATCAATTCCTGGGCCAAATTACCCTTACCCTTCTTTCGCCCTTTAACTGCCTCTTCCAACTTCATCCCCTGCTGCATATTGCGAGCCACTTTCAAACCAAACTTACGCCAATTCGGTCGAGCTGAACGGACAACATACTGAATAGCCACACCTGCATCTTCTGGAACTTTAGATAGGGCGTTAGTTAAAGCATTCAAAGGATCACCCTCAAGTTTTTTATAAGTTTTGATGGGAAAACCGATCGGACGTTTAAAAGTCAGATAGCTACCTAAAATCGTACCGGTTGGTGAAAAAATATTAAAATCTTCTAGCTCTTCGATGTGAGCGTCAGGATATTGGGCCAAGAGTTGTTCCTCAATGTGCTGTTTAAGAAAACGTGGAACAGAAAAAAAGAACTTGATTAATCCCTCATGGGCCACAATCTCAAAAGTCATGGCATCACTACGTCCGGTCATCCATTTAAAAAATCCTTTTTGAGACTTAAGGCCACCAACAGCAGCAAAAAAACTTTCAGCATTATCGATCTGTTCCATGATGTCTTGGGCTGCAGTTTTCTTTACCTCATCTTCGCTCTTAAACTTAGGGATCGCTACCATGATTACTACACGCTCAAAAGCTGCCCCGTGAGCCTTGCCTCGACGACGTAACCAAAAACGCACCCCGAATAAAAGGGCGATCAATACAGCAATAACCGCAGCAACAGCAATAACAGAAACTAAAAACGAGCCGGTCTGAGCTGTTGACTCAGAAGCTAATCCGTACGTCTGCGTGGGCTCAATGCCAAATTGTGCTTGCCAAAGTAGCATGCTATTCAATTTCTCCTTCGTGCTTTTTCTGTTCTTCTTCAGCCATTAGGAGAATCTTATCTGTTTTGATTTTTGCTTCTTGCTCTAAGAAAAATTTGTTTACCCCAGGAATCATTTTAATCCAGTCTTTGATCCAGCCCAAAACCTTACGACTCTTAACCTTGCTCGTAGTGATCATCTGACGAATCTTCCCTGCAGTCTCCTCACCCTTCTCTTGAAATTCCTTTTGCTTGTCTGGTGATAACTTATCGTACATCTCTCCTAAATCTTCTGACAAAACCTCCTCGACTTCATGTGTCAGCTCGTCCTTCTCTTCAACCACCTCTTCATCTGCAGTGTCATCTGACACTGGAGCAGCTTTGCGTGACAGTTCAGCGGCTTCTTTTTCCTTAGCTGGTTCTTGAGGCAGGGATTCAGGCTTCTGTTCTGATACTTCCTTCACTGCTTCAACTTCAGGCTTGGCCTCAGGTGCAACCTCAGGCTTTCTCACTTCTCTGCTTTTTCGTTTTGGAACTGGCATAGTTTGTTCTTATTGTAGCATATTTTAGGCTATACACTATAACGGCCGACCACAGGAAGACTCGGGATATTTTCTCGGCCAACGCTCGTGAGATCTTTGGATTTAATTTGAGAGGATGGTTCCCCCTCGCTCGGCGTCGGCCGCAGCCGCCACCGATAGTCTAGAACCAACCTTTAGGTGTGGGTGCGGCCTCCGACCGTGGCCGAGAAAAACAATCCCTCGTCTTTTGTTAAGTGGCCGGCCGTAAAAGCGAGGACGATTTGTTTTCGAAGACGTGTGGAGCCAGGCCTCAGATATCTTCTCACTTAACCACAGACATCTTGGCCTGGCGGAACCAGAGCGAGGCCAGGAATCTTTCTTTTCACTTCACACAAACCAGGCCGAGCGCTCTGAGAAAACAAACGTCCGAGCTTTTAATAGGCTGGCCGTGGAAAAATCAATGCTTCTGGCGGAGCTTGGCGCCTTCAGCTGTATCTTCAACTAAAAATCCAAGTTCTTCAATCTGATCGCGTAGCTTATCTGATAAATCAAAGTTCTTGTCTGTACGAGCCTGCTCGCGCTCAGCAAGTAATTTTTTAACTTCATCTGAGACTTTAAGTGGCTTGGCCACATACTGATCAAGATTAAGCCCGAGCACTTGGTCGAACTTGAGTAACGAAGCTGCACGAGCTGAACTCTTAACCTTTGTATCCGCAACTAGAGCCCAAACTATAGCCAACGCACCTGGAAGATCTAGATCATTATTTACGCGCTCTAAAAACTTTTCTTCGTACTCTTTCGAACCTTTATTTGGCTTATCAAAATCCCGAGCTAGGTCGCGTAAATTATTCAACGCGTTCTGAGCACCCTCCAACGCTTCCCAAGTAAAATTCTGCTCCCCACGATAATGAGCTCCTAAAAAGAAATATCGCAGAGCTAGTGGGTCAAAGCCACGATCCAGGACCTCTTGCAAACTGTAACCCGTTCCCTCAGACTTAGCCATCTTTTTATCATCTGCTAATAGATGTCCATTGTGCAACCAATAATGTACGTAATCTTTTCCGTTAGCCGCCTCGCTTTGCGCGATCTCATTGGTGTGATGCACAGGAATGTGCTCGATTCCGCCCATATGAATATCAATTGTGTCCCCAAGTAACTTCTTAGCCATAACTGAACATTCGAGATGCCAACCAGGAAACCCTTCGCCATTCTTTACCAGAGATGACTCAAACGGTGACAACCAGGTCTGCAACGCTTTCTCATGCGCTCCGGCTTTGAAAAACCATAGCGCAAAATCTGCAGTGTTCTTTTTTCCTGGATCGCTCACCTCACCCTTACCAGCACCAGAAATATTTTCCTCAAGTTTCTGTCCGGACAAACGTGTGTAATCTTTAACTTTAGAAATATCAAAATAAATCGCCAGGTCTGTCGAATAAGCAAAACTTTTATCTAACAAAACTTTAACCATCTTCTGCATCGGTTTAATCAACTCAGTTGCTCGTGGCTTATAAGTTGGTTCAAGTAAATTCAACGCTGCAACATCACGCTCAAAAATCTTAATATACTTATCCGCAATCTCATCCGGAGACAAACCTTCACGCGCTGCACCCTTAGCCATCTTATCCTCGCCCTCATCCTCATCAGAAACTAGATGCCCCACGTCCGTATAGTTACGCACATGTTTAACCTTGAATCCGTTGTATTCAAAAACGCGGCGAACCAAATCTCCCATGGTCATGCCACGTAAATTCCCAATATGCTGCGTCCAATACACAGTCGGACCACAATGATAAAACAGGACTTTTTTGCGTTTAATTGGCTTAAATTCCTGCTTAACTCGCCCAAGAGTATTAAAAAGCTGTATCTGCATAAGATAAGCTTATTTTAACATGAGGCAAAACTAAAGACCAGGCCCCACGACCTGGTCTTTAAAATTATTTATTCTTGGCTCTCGTGCATTCCTTGCCAGTGAGCGCGCATGCGCTCACGCATCTGTTCTCGTTGTTCATCCCAGCTCAACCCTTCATTCTCCATGATATCAGGTCCAACTTCTTGCATCCGCTCCATCATTTCTTTAGGAACCATGTGTGGTGGGGGCCCCATCATGCCGAACATGCGCTCGTTTTCTAAACCAAGCTGTTCTAGAATTTCGGCTCGAGCTTCAGGATCAAACATGGCATCCTTGAGCTCTTCTTCAGTTAGTCCGAGCTCGGTTGTTGCCCGCTCAAGCAACTCAGCTTTTTGATCTTCCATTTCCTGACGGTCTGCTTCGTCTAAACGACGGCCCATCATTTTCAAATGAAAGCCAGCGCGTCCTTCAGGCTTTCCGTCCTTGAACTTTTCTTCCATGCGCTCAATTCCCTCTTTGATTGGATGAAGAGCATGTCCCTCACTAACCTCAGGACTTTCGTAAGCGTACACGCTTGTACCGCCCAAAAGAAGAACGAAGGCCAGGGTTGCTGTGGCTGCAACTTTAAATCGGTAAGTCATAGATGTTTGTGGCAATTCGCTTGAGAGCTCCTTCCACAGCTGGCGCTTAAAAGCTTTGGTTGGTTGACTCATATTACGAATTGATTTTAGTTGTCGCTTAATTAACATAGGCCTTATCGCGCGATAAGTGCTTTAAGTTTATTAAGGGCCCGGTGGGTCGCGACTTTTAAAGATCCCTGAGACTTGGCCAAAATCTCTGACATCTCCTTATATGAATACCCTTCCAGGTGCTTCATGGTTACAAGCCGCTGTTCATGTGTACTTAATTTGTTTAAGGCTCGACGCAACAAGTTCTCGTCTGATTGCTTAGACATGGTTTCTTCTCCGTCTTCTCCGACCAGATCAAAGGCAACTAAATCAATATCAATTTCATCCTTTTTGTCACGATAGTAATTATAAAGATGGTTACGAGCGATCGCATATAACCAAGCTGATTTTGATTTCTCAACGTCATATCGATCAAAGGCTTTGAGAGCCTTCATAAAAATCTCACTGGTTAGATCTTCGGCCACAGCCTGATTTTGCACACGAAAAAACACGAATCGATAGATTCGAGTTATGTTGGCTTTATAAAATTTTGAAAATTCGCGTTTATTAGCCATAGTTGGCGTCACTATAACAAATACCCGCGAGCTGTCAAAAGGTTACAACTGTTAATCATCGTACCGCATCCCTGGCATGAAAGCCATGGCTAAAACTGGCGCAATAATCCAAACACTACGTGCCGCATCACTAACAAAGAACTGTCGTGTAAACTCAGTAAAACTATCAATTGACTCTTGAGGCAAGAAAGACAAAGTTACACTGATCAAAAGTCCAGCCTGAAGGATTGAAAATACAATCACCTGCCACCAAGCACCTTGTGTGGCATTGTGTCCTAATGTTCGCAGCAAAGCACTTTGTGACAAAAAGAAAAATAAAACAATAAAGACAGCTAAGAAGGTCGTGATCTGCAAAGCAAATGACTCGTTCACATTAATCGTGGCAGTAAAGCCTGTAATAAATGGTGCAAAACTAAGTACTGCCAAAGCCATGTAAATCGAAACCAAAATAACAATGATCCGATCTCGACCAAGCGACATCCCGTAAATCAAAGCTGCAGCAACAAAAAACAGGACAATAAACATGTCCCAGCTTGGTTGTTGCCAGTTGAAAGATTGGACGAGTGTTTGAAATGTCTCGCTTATACCCTCCATGTGGATATATTATAACACATGGCCAAGATCCTCCAAAAGCTTCTTTTGCTTTTTAGATAGCTTCTTTGGAGTCTCTACTTGAGCGGTGACTAAGTGATCAGCACCGACTATACCTTTACCCTTAAGTCTAAACTCTGTTCCTGACTGTGTGCCAGCCGGTATTTTAAGATCGACCTTGCCGTCAACGGTTTTAACCTCAATAGTGTCTCCCATGGCTGCTTGAGTAAATCCAATTTTTGCTTCTGATCTGATTGTATTCCCTTCTCTAACAAAATCTTTACTTGGCTTAACATGAATTCGTAAATATAGATCACCTTCTGGACCACTATACATTCCAGCTTCACCTTCGCCTCGCAAACGAACAGTTTGGCCATTATCTACTCCGGCAGGGATGGACACGGTCAAGGTCTTTTGTTTTTTCTCTACCCCAACACCACGACAAGAGTCACATTTCTTTTCAGGAATTTTTCCATCTCCACCACATTCGTCACAGGCTGCTCGAGTTCGAATCTGTCCAAGAATTGTTCGCTGGACCTTGTCGATCGTTCCGGATCCATTACAAGTCTTACACTCGTTCATAGTAGTTCCTGGCTCAGCTCCTAAACCAGCACACCTTTCACAACGAATCGTTTTATGCAATTTAATGTCGCGATCAACTCCAAAGACAGCATCCTCGAAAGTCAGTTCTAGATCAACTTGAATGTCTGATCCACGACGTGCTCGCGTCTTAGTTTTGGTTCCACCAAAACCAAACATTTCACCAAAGATATCTCCCAGGTCGCCCATGTCACCAGAGAACCCCTGGAAACCGCCGCCGCCAAATCCGCCAAAACCACCGGCTCCAGCTCCTCCGTTCTCAAACGCAGCTGACCCAAACTGATCATAAGTCTTACGCCGCTCTGCGTCGCCTAAAATCTGATACGCTTCGTTAGCTTCTTTGAACTTAGCCTCATCTCCACCCTCTTTGTCCGGATGAAACTTATGAGCCTGTTTACGAAAAGCCTTCTTCACCTCGTCCTGTGAAGCCCCACGATCAACATCTAAAATTTTATAGTAATCTTTGGACATAATTGAACACCCTTGACAATAAGGGTCTTTTTTGCTATTCTCTTTAGCTCTGGCCGCGACTGAAAATGTCTAGAAAACCCGGCCAGACTTGGAGGATACCATGCGAGTCCGAGGAACCTTGACGGTCACCCCTGTCGACGATCTGCTCAGCGCTCTGCGAGAAGTGTGCGACACCGTGTCTCTCGAGGACCGCGGCATCTGCCTGGTGGTCGGCGACAGTCGCGAATACGTTGCCTACAGCAACGGTGGACCGGACATCGCCGTTCTTCCGAGCGTCACCCACTCGGTCTGCTGCAGCTCTCCGTTCGCTCCAGCCTTCCAGGTGATGCAGGACCTCGAGCTGGTCGAACGCTGCGACGCCGAGTCGAGCCCGTGCTCCAGCGTGTGCACCAACCCGCCCAACGAGGCGGACAATGCCGAGTGCGCCGGCACCTGCGGTTGCTGATCAACCACCGCTCTTACGTTCTACTCAAGACGTGATCCCGCTCGGGGTCGCGTCTTGTTCGTTTCTGACATGGAAGGCTAAAGCCTTCCGCTACACATCTACTTTGAGTCTTCCTTCTTCTCCTCAAACTCAGCATCAACTGGGCCGTCTTGTTTTGGTTCTTCTGCAGCTGGCTGGTCTGGTTGTGGCTGACCAGGAGCACCTTCTTGCCCTTGATACAACTTAGCCCCAACTTTCTGTGCTGCATCAGTTAATTCATCTGCAGCTTTTTTGATTGCTTCATGATCGTCTGAATCCTTAACCTTACGCAAAGCTTCCATTTTGTCTTCGACTTCCTTACGCTCCTCATCTGTAATCTTGTCACCAGCGTCCTTTAACATCTTCTCAGTTGTGTACAACATCGTGTCCGCGAGGTTCTGGTGCTCGATTCGTTCCTTAGCCTTAGCATCTTCTTCGGCATGTGCCTCGGCTTCTTTTTTCATTTTCTCAATTTCTTCATCTGATACACCAGTTGATCCTGTGATGGTAATATTCTGCGAGGTACCAGTTCCTTTATCGGTCGCAGAGACATTAACGATACCGTTAGCATCGATGTCGAACTTAACCTCAATCTGTGGTACACCACGAGGTGCTGGTGGAATTCCTGACAAAACGAATCGTCCAAGAGTCTTGTTATCAGTTACCATAGATCGCTCGCCCTGCATTACATGGATTTCAACAGTATTCTGATTATCAGCAGCAGTAGAAAAAATCTGAGACTTTGAAGCTGGAATAGTTGTGTTACGTTCAATCAACTGAGTCATTACACCTCCAAGTGTTTCGATTCCAAGCGATAGCGGAGTTACATCAAGCAGCAAAACATCTTTAACCTCGCCCTGCAAAACTCCAGCTTGAATTGCTGCTCCCATAGCAACCACCTCGTCTGGATTAACACTCACGTTTGGTTTCTTTCCAAAGAACTCCTCGACCTTCTTCTGAACTAATGGCATACGGGTCATTCCTCCAACCATAATAACTTCTTCAATCTCATTTGGTTTCATCTTAGCGTCGTCCAATGCTTTCTTAACCGGTCCAAGAGTTTTCTCAACTAATCCACCCACAAGATCATCAAGCTTGGCCCGGGTCATGGTCATGACCAAATGCTTTGGACCTGAGGCATCAGAAGTAATAAACGGTTGGTTGATCTCAGTCTGCTGCGCAGTTGACAACTCAATCTTAGCTTTCTCAGCTGCTTCTTTAATACGCTGCAGAGCAAGTGGGTCCTGAGACAGATCAATCGCCTGATCTTTTTTATATTCTTCCAAAATCCATTCAATAATAACTTGGTCAAAGTCATCACCTCCGAGATGAGTATCTCCAGTACTTGACTTCACCTCAACCGTATCTTCAGTCACGTCAAGAACAGAAACGTCGAACGTACCACCTCCGAGATCGTAAACAACTACTTGCTGTCCGGCTTTCTTGTCAAAACCATAAGCTAGAGCTGCTGCTGTTGGCTCGTTCACAATGCGACGAACCTTCAAGCCAGCAATCTCACCAGCATCCTTAGTTGCTTGTCGCTGAGCATCATCAAAATATGCTGGCACAGTAATCACAGCTTCTTCGATCTTTTCTCCAAGACGCTCTTCTGCATCAGCTTTCATTTTCTGCAACAACATGGCTGAAACCTCTCGCGGTGTGTACTCCTTATCAGACATCTTGATCTTCACTCCTTCGCCAGCCTGTACGATCTCAAACGGCATTAATTCGATATCACGCTTCACCTCAGGATCATTAAAACGACGTCCGATCAAACGCTTGATTGAAAACAAAGTGTCCTGTGGATTAGTTACAGCCTGGCGCTTAGCAGGCAGACCAACCAGACGTTCACCGTTCTTAGTCACGGCTACAGCTGATGGTGTAGTTCGATTTCCCTCCTTGTTTTCCAGCACTTTCGGCTGCCCTCCCTCGATCACGGCCATACAAGAGTTGGTGGTCCCAAGATCGATTCCTAATATCTTTGGCATAATTTTTCTAACTTAATTTATTTACAATAACTTTAGCTGGGCGAATGACTTTTTGACCAAGCTTCCAGCCCCGCTCGATCACTTCTAA
Organism: uncultured Gammaproteobacteria bacterium; assembly: GCA_964480695.1. GTDB lineage: Bacteria > Patescibacteriota > Patescibacteriia > UBA9934 > CAZDDW01 > CAZDDW01. The sequence continues at coordinate 9,521 of CAYZPO010000032.1, forward strand.
AACAATTTCGTCGTTAGAGCTTTTACGCTTCTCTGTTCCTACAGCTTCATGCTCATTCGGATTAAACTTCATTCGCACTGGATCGATTGGATAACATTCAAAAGACTCAAGCACCCCCATCATCTGTTTCTTAATCATCTTAATCCCAGCCAGCCACTCACCGCTCTCTTCTGGTGCGTGCTTCATAGCCTCGGAAAAATGATCTGTAATCGGAATCAACTTCTCAGCCAGCTCTTCGATCAAATACTTTCGAGTTGATTCTTTTTCCCGAGCTAAATCTTTGGTCAGGTTATCGTAGTCAGCAAGAGCTCGTTTCCATCCAGTCAGATACTCCTCACATTTGTCACAAGAATTATTTTCTTGTTTTCTTATTTTCTTGTTTTCTTCTTTACTCATACTCAATATTCGTTAACGATTCTACAGCCTCTTCTAACAAGGCAATATTTTTCTTGTAATCCATGCGGATCGGACCAACCAGACCAATCAGAACCGAAACGTTTCCAGGGAGCGTGTACTTGACCATAATTGAAGACATACGCTTGCCAAACGGATTCTGAGATCCAATCATCACCTGTGGCGCCTCTGGCAAATGTTCATATAACGAATTCAGGACCTCATCAAATCGATCTATCATTTCTGACAACTCATGAGTCAAACCTAGTTCAGAAAAATCTGGTTTAGTAAACAAATTAGAAACACCAGTGTAATAATTCCAATCTGGATTAAAAGCCACTAAAGCCATTTCACCTGAGAGATCAACTAGTTTCTTAGCTACACCTTTGACTGCATCTTCGCAGCTTCCAGCAGAAGCAACAGTGTCAGAAAATTGTTCTCTTGGACCCTTAACCCGCATGTGGCGAATCTTGGACAAATAAAATTCATAACCACGCTCAGTTGGAACTCGACCAGCAGAAGTATGCGGGGCACGAATAAACCCTTCTTGATCAAGAGCAGCCATGTCATTTCTCAGCGTAGCTGGGGAAACATTAAAACCGCTCTGCGCAGCAAGGAACTTAGACCCCACTGGTTCAGCGGTTTTGATATAGTTTTCTACAATGGCTTTGAGAACTGATGCTTGGCGGGAGTTCATAAGAAAAAACTAATAAACTAAGAAAGTAAGAAAATATGCACTCTGCTTATTTTTTTATTTTATTATTTTCTCATTTAGCACTCCATATTATAGAGTGCTAATTTTTTGGTGTCAAGGATATCCTATTTTTTGGCTAAATTTAGTCAAACTTAAATTAAAAAGGGTTGACAGATCAGATATATTATGCTATAGTTTTT
>CAYZPO010000033.1:0-10100 GCA_964480695.1 uncultured Gammaproteobacteria bacterium
ATGAAAGCTAAGAATGTGTTAAAATTCACTGTGAACAAAGCTGCTAAGGACGCTTTGCTCTAGGAATTAGAAATTAAAAAGACCGTTGGTTTAAGCGCCTAACGGTTTTTTTATTTAACAACAAAACCCCTCGATCAAACGAGAGGTTTTATTGGTACACCCGGCAGGACTCGAACCTGCAACCTTGAGGTTAGAACCCTCCTGCTCTATCCAGTTGAGCTACGGGTGCATGGATAATGAAGATACCAGTTTTTAACCGTTTTGTCAATCCTTTTTCCGCCCTTTTCCATGAAACTTTTTGTGAATCGATTTTAACTGTTTGTCAGTGATATGCGTATAAATCTGAGTAGTTGTAATTGAGGCATGTCCAAGTAAATCCTGTACTGCACGTACATCGGCTCCGGCCATAAGCATGTCTGTAGCAAAGGTGTGACGGATAGTGTGCGGAGTGATCCGTTTGGTGATCCCAGCTTCTTTGGCATAGCGCTGAACTAGACGCTCAATTGATCGTGGGGTTATTGGACCAGACCCTTTGCGCCCCTTCTTGGCTCTGTCATGAGACACAAACATGTATGATGAAGTGTCTTGTCGTTTTTCCAAGTATTGCTTAATCCATTTCTTTGCTTCGTCTGACAAAAAGACTACACGAGGTTTGTCGCCTTTACCTCGTACCGTAAACTCATCGCGCTTTAGATTCACCTGCTCGATCTTAAGATTTGATAGCTCAGATACACGCAGTCCAGTTGAGAATAAAGTCTCAATTATTGCTCGATCGCGCAGTTGGACAACAGACCACCCAGACTTGGTAGTCTGACGTCGATGCTTAGCCATTGGTGCGTTAAGCAAACGCTCTAATTCGTCATCTTCTAAAAATTCTACCGAACGTGTTGGTTGCTTGGCCAGCTCGATCTGCTCTGGAGCCAAACTTTCAATATCGCGCTTAGACAAATATTTCAAAAAAGCACGCAGAGCAATCAGATGATAGTTCTGGGTGTTCTTTTTTAATGTTTCATTTTCCCGGCCCGGAACTGACCGATTCAACCACAATCGATACTTACGAACTTTCTCTTTGGTGATTTTCTTAGGAGTCGGGTTGTCTGCCCAATCAGCAAAACGGCGCAAATAAAAATCATAATTACGGATCGTTTTGGACGAACGTCCACGCTCGATCTCTAAATGCTCTAAAAATTCAGTAATAAGTTTCTTTGTTGTAGCCATGTATCTAATATTATACGACACAATGACTGATAAGCATAATTTAAGCTCGCAGGGTTGACATTTGAGCTTATTTATGATATATTCCAAGGCTTCATAAGCTGCGCTCAGGATAGTCCTGCAGCGTAACGGACCTTCAATTCCGAGAGATAACCGCTACAACCCCAAGGGAGGGATTGCGCGATGAAAACCTTGACGACGAACCTGATGATCGCCAGCCTGGTGCTGATGATCGCAGCCCCAGCCCTGGGGCAGGACGACCTGGGGCGTCAGCTCACGCCCTGGAACCAGGACCAGTGCCGGGCTCAGCCTGCCGGCAAGACGGTCTGGGTCGACACCCTGGGACCCGAGCGTTGCGGCGCCTGCGTCTGTGACGACAGTCTGATCTACGTGGCCAACATGGGTCCGGGCATGTGTGTCGAGGAAAGCTCGGCCGCCACGCACTTCGGCCTGCTGGGCGATCCGGGTCCGGTCATGACCTACCCGGCCTGCCCGCCGCCCCCGCCGGAACCGATCGAACCGGAGCCCGTGGTCCCTGTGGCCGTGGAGCTCGCGCCGGTCGAACCTGTCGTGGTCGCCCCGGTCACGGAACCAGTGACCGAGGCGGTCGAGGAGATCGGTGAAGGGCCCGCGGATGCGGATGCCCTGGAAGCCGTGGCCGAACTGCCACCGATCCCGGACCTGGGTCCCCCGGTTCCCAGCATCACCGAACCGGCCACGGAAGTGGTCATCGCCGAGGTCCACAACCACGATTTCGACGGAGACCGATGGTGCGAGCTCGGCTACGACACCAACGGAGATCGTTGGTGTAACGACGAGGACGGTGAAGAGGAGGCGCTGTTAGACTTTTTCGAAAGCGATATCAGCGACTGCGACGACTCCAACCCCGCCGCCTATCCTGGTGCCACAGAGACCCCAGGCAACGGGATCGACGAGGACTGCCGTGACGGCGACGCCGTGGCCGCAGCCCCAGCCGAAGAGGATACGGAAACGATTCCTCTAGCCGAAGCTGCGGACGCTGTCATGGCGCCCGTAGAAGCAGGCGCGGACACCGAGATCGCCGAAGAACCGGTCTGCCCGGAGAACATCGGAGCAGCCGTGATCAACCACGACTTCGACGGAGACGGCTACTGCGAGGACGGCAGCCACCCCAACGACTGCGGCATCTGCCAGGACGACATCGACGGCGAAGTGGATGACTGCGATGACTCGTCGTCAGCCATCCATCCCGGCGCCACCGACCCCCACCCCGGCGAACTTCCGGACGAGGCCTGCTCGGACGACTACTCCTTGTCCGGCCCTCGGCTCGAACTCGACGGCACGCAGACCCTGGTCGATCGACCTGGCGACGAATCCTCGGTCGAGGAGACCGCAGAAGCGGAAGAGGTCTCCGATTCCACCCCCTCCGACGACCCCTACGCCGGAGAATTCGACTAACTAGGCCAATCTCTCGGCCAACTCCCCCACGTACTCAACGACCATGCTCTGCATGGTCGTTGCTCGTTGTTGACACAAGCTTATTTTTTTGCTAAGAAAAGGGCAAGGAGGTGCCATGAAAGCCCTTTGGATCATCTGTGTTTCATTCACCCTGTTCTTCTCAACCATGTCCTGGGCTCAAGGCTACGTTGACCTGGACAACGACAGGTACAGCACCCTTTGGGACTGCGACGACAGCAACCCGGAGATCAACCCTGGTGTCTGGGAAGTTTGGGAAGACTGCCGCAACAACGTCGACGACGACTGCGATGGCAAGATTGACCTGGACGATCCGGACTGCTGGAAAGACAGTGACGGTGACGGCTACAGCGTTCGCTGGGACTGCAACGATCTCAATCCGCTGTACCACCCCAGAGCGGACGAGGACTGCGAGGACGAGATCGACAACGACTGCGACAACCGAGTCGATCTCGAAGATCCGGACTGTGCCGAGTTCTTGGACACGGACGGGGATGGCGTACTGGATCCAGACGACATCTGCCCTCGTGGCCTGACCGAACCAGCCCATCTCGAAGACCATGACGGCTACATGGACAACGATGGTTGCCAGGACCCGGACAACGATGATGATGGGTTCTGGGACGAGGATGACGTCTGCCCGGACGAGGCCGAAAACCACAACGGTTTCGAAGATGAAGACGGCTGCGCTGACGAAGTGCCGATCGATCTCAACCTGCTAGTCGAGGCTGGAATCCCGGCTTCGTTCGAAATCACGGCTGACCTAGGTGCATTCGAAAGCACCATGACCCAGCAGATGGAATTCGGTATAGACGGCTGGCGCATAGGAAAGGGGCGAGCAAGTGACCAGGTCCTTCTCCTGACCCGAAGTCCGGCTGACGGCGAAATCAGCCTTCGCCTGCGCCGAACCGTCCTGGATGACGAGCCGACCGAGCTCGCTGGAGCCGTGCTCGAAGCTCCAGGTCTGCTGCTCGAAGCCGGAGAAACGTACCGTCTCGAGTTCCGTTACCACTGTCCGGCTGACCAGAAACTGACAGTGTATCTTCTCAACGAAGATGGCGGCCTGCTCTCTGACGCCTCAGCCAGCCAGGTCCACCTCCGAGGCAAGATCGAATTCACCGAATGGCCACACCACCGCATGCTCCTCACGGTCAGCGAAGACATCCACTTCAATCAGGTGACTTTGCAGATCAGATGGGACGAGGTGAAAGGTGATCTGCACCTGGACGACTTTGGTCTTTTCCGCCAACCCACCGAATAGCTCCACCCTCTCGGAGCCCTCTTGACCGAGCCCCTGGCTCGGTCTTCGTATTACCAAAATCGCTTGACGTAAACCTAAAAATTATGCTATCTTTAGCGAGTCTTAATCATAACTGGCGTTATTCTTGGCTCACGGTTTAAGCTCCGTTAGCTCGGATAAGCGCGACGTACGCATATGCTTACTGCTAAAAAGAAGCAGAACATCATCAATAAGTTCCGCACTCATGATTCTGATACAGGATCACCTCAGGTGCAGATCGCTATTTTGACAGCGGAAATTCAAGAACTAACCAAGCACTTGAAAGAACACAAAAAAGATTTTTCTAGCCGTCGAGGACTGATTAAAAAAGTTTCTGAGCGCCGCCGCTTGCTTAAATACCTTGAACGCGAGGATGAAAAAGCATGGGCCAAGCTTAAAGAAGCCTTAAAATTAAAATAAAAATTGCCCTGCCGTAAGGCGGGGTTTTGTGCTTATGATCTCAAGACCAGATCAGCGCGTGGCCGTGTTTATCGACACGCAAAACATGTACTATTCAGCTCGTAACGTCTTTAATCGTAAGGTTAGCTTTGGCAACATTGTTAAAGACGCTGTTGGTGACCGTAAACTGGTTCGTGCCATTGCTTATGTGGTGAGTACCAAAACCGGTGAAGAGGCCCCTTTCTTTGAGGCTCTTCAAAAACTGGGAATTGAAACCAAGGAAAAAGAGCTGATGACATACGCTTCTGGTCTGAAAAAGGCTGATTGGGACGTGGGGATCGCTGTTGATGCCATCCGTATTCTAGACATGGTCGATGTAGTAGTTCTGGTTTCTGGAGACGGTGACTTTATCCCGTTGGTTGAGTACGTAAAAAACCGTGGACGAATTATGGAAGTGGCTGCTTTTCGTGAAACCACTTCAACTCGCTTAACCGAAGCCGTTGATAAGTACACCAACCTATCAGATAACAAGCGACGTTATTTGATCACAGCAGCAAAAAACAAAACACAAAAATCAAAAACAAAAAAGCAATCATTAACAACTAAATAATTAATTCTGGTCGCGCTGAGACAGTGAGGTCCTAAGGAATTGGGATCTTGAGCCTCAGTGTCTGACCTAACACGACACTATGTCAAACAATCAAAGATTTGAGATCGAGTGGGGCGGCAAGCCCTTGATCATTGAGACGGACAAGTTTCCGACTCAGGCCAACGCAACCTGTACTGTTCAGTACGGGGAAACTTTAGTGTTGGTCACAGCAACCATGAGTAAACACAAACGGGAAGGAATTGACTTCTTTCCTTTAATGGTTGATTACGAAGAGAAGCTTTATGCAGCCGGTCGCATCAAAGGTTCTCGTTTTATGAAAAGAGAGGGACGAGCTACTGACGAAGCCATCTTAGTCGGTCGTTCTATTGATCGCGGCCTACGCCCACTCTTTAATCAAGACATGCGTAATGAAGTTCAGGTAATTGTAACTGTTCTGTCTTTTGACGGAGAGAACGACCCTGATGTCCTTGGAATAGTTGGTGCTTGTTGCGCTTTACATATGTCTGACATCCCATGGAATGGCCCAATGGCTGGAATCCGTGTTGGTCAGGTTGATGGAAAGTGGATTATCAACCCAACCTATGAAGAACGAGAGAAATCAATTATTGATCTTGCCTTCACTGGAACTCATGAAAAAATTCTCATGGTTGAATCTGATGCAAAGGAGGCCTCAGAAGATGTTGCCATTGAAGCCTTTAAACAAGGACGAGAACACATAAAATCAGTGATTGATCTGATGGAAGAAATACGTAACAAGGTAGGCACTCCTAAAGTAGACGTTATGGCGCCAACCAATGATGAAGAGGTGGCTGCCAAAAAAGCTGTGGAGCAAGCTGTTGAATTAGCTACCCCTTTTGTGGCTAAAAAAACTAAGGAATATATGTTTGCCAATCCTGAAGCCACCAAAAAGGAGCGTGGCGAAGAAAGAACTAAAATTACTGAAGAACTAGGCGAGTATCTTAAAGAAAAAGAGATCGAAGAAGACTACATCGCGTATGCTCAAAACAAGGCATACGAACTAATCGAAGCTGAGATTTCTCGCGCCATCTTAGAAGACGGCAAGCGAGTTGATGGTCGAGCCATGGATGAAGTTCGTCCTTTGTTTGCTAAAACTTCTTTGCTTCCACGTGTTCATGGATCAGGTTATTTTGGACGAGGAGAAACTCAGATTCTTTCTGTAGTCACCCTTGGTTCTCCTGGTGATGAACAGACTTTGGACGGAATGGAAACCATGGGCACTACAAGTTACTTCCATCACTACAACTTCCCTCCATACTCAGTTGGCGAAGTAAAGTTCATGCGTGGACCAGGGCGACGAGACATCGGACACGGAGCCTTGGCTGAGAAAGCTTTGGCTTACATGATCCCGAAAAAAGAAGATTTCCCTTACACCATTCGTGTGGTGTCTGAGGTTCTTTCTTCTAATGGTTCTAGTTCTATGGGGTCAACTTGTGGTTCAACTGTTGCTCTACTAGATGCTGGTGTACCAATTAAAAATCCTGTGGCTGGAGTTGCGATGGGTGTAGCTACTAACGACAAAGGAGACTGGAAAGTACTAACTGATATTCAAGATCTTGAAGACGGTCCTGGTGGAATGGACTTCAAGGTTACTGGAACCAAAGATGGAATCACTGCTATTCAGATGGATACCAAAACTCAGGGATTGAGTCATGACATTGTAATAGAAGCAATAAACGGTGCGCGTGAAGGACGGATGACAATTCTAGATGTGATCGCTAAGGAAATTCCTGAACCACATGAAATGTCACAACATGCTCCACGAATCGTTTCCATCAAAATTGACCCAGAAAAGATTGGAGATGTCATCGGCCCTGGTGGAAAAATTATTAATGGAATCATTGAAGATACAGGCGTTCAATCAATTGATATTGAAGATGACGGTATGGTCATGATCACTTCGACTGGTGGTGAAGCAGCTGAGAAGGCCTTACAGATAGTGAAAGACCTGACTCGAGAAATTGCTGCTGGAGAAATCTTTAAAGGCAAGGTGGTTCGCTTAATGGACTTTGGAGCCTTTGTTGAACTTCTACCAAAGAAAGATGGATTAGTTCATGTTTCTGAGCTAGCCCCTTGGCATGTTGAGAAGGTAACTGATATTGTTAATCTTGGCGATGAGATCACTGTTAAAGTACTTGAAATCGATAGTCAGGGTCGAATCAACCTGTCTATGAAACAGGCCCCGGGAAACACTTATCCTGAAAGACCAAAAAATAGTGGTCGTCCGCCACAACGTGACAATGGTAATCGTCGTCCACCTCGACCACGATCACCTCGACCACCACGTAACCAAGGTTAAATGCCTCGATTAAACATTCCTTTACACAGTAAAACAGCTCGCCATAATCGGCGGGCTGTTTGGCTTATGTTGGGGTGGTTGATTCTTTTGGTTGTTGGCTGTAGTCTGGTTCACTCTTGGTTTACCCGTGATACTTTAGCTGCATATGCTCCTGAAAACACTGCTTATGCGATCACGGTTCTTCCAACTAAAACCACTTGGCCAAAAATCCAAGAAAATTTTTCTCACCAACAACTGATTGGTGGGGTGCCTCTAAAACAACTGGCTCCTTATTTAAAGCAACGCCTGTCTATATTTATTCAGGAAGACGGTGCCCGAACGATTGTGTTTCATGGTCAACTGCCAGAATCTTTAAGGCGGGAACTATTGTCTTGCGGCCTGAATATTTCTGAACCAAAACGAAACATAACTCTAATATCTTATAGTTTTGAACAAGAACAATCAGGCTTAAAACAAACTACTAGCTTATGGTCTCGTTTTAACCCAGGATATCTAGGCTCGATTATCCTGCCTAAACAAGAAACTGTATTACCTGTTTTAGTCTCTGATTCAAGCTTAAGCATAAAACTAGGACAAAACAAGGGGGCTCAGACTTTACCACTAAAATTACCAGAAAATACTCTTTTGGCCCTTGAATTCCCTCCTGAGATTGGGGTCTTTCCTGATTGGATACCAGAAAATCTAAGCTCACACTTGAGTTCTGGGGCAGAGCTAATTATTTATTTAAACAATGACCAAAACCACACCCTTGAACTAACCTTAAATAAGGATATTGGCTCCGCTGAACTTAAAGAGCTGCACAACCAACTTTTATCAGCAATTACCCCTATGATTGAGACTAAAACACTACATGACGGCTCTCGCGTGAATGAGCTACGGTTGAACCACGACCAAATAATAGAAGAGGCGACCCTGGGGCCACTAACCACCCTAAGAAGCAATTGGCTTACAAGTTCAACCAATGAAACCGAAACCAGCATTATCTTAAGTTGGTCAAAAGAATTCCAGGAAACACCAGAAACCACAGAAATTCCAACAACGTGCCTAATAAACCCAGTAGGTCTGACACTAACTAATGGTCTTGCTGCATTATTATCTAACAATATTCATCGAGAGCAGAGTATTTTTGATATCCTTAGTAATTTTGTCTACGTAGGTTTGGACAAACAAGGTAATAATCTTTATTTCAAGGCCTGTTTTTAAGAAATCTGTGGATAACTAGTAGAAAACTACCAAAAACTGAGGACAAGTGAACACAAAAGTTATCCGCAACATGAAACGAATAAATTTTTTGTTCGTTTTTTTATTATTAAATAAGCGAAATATCAAGAATTGACTTTAAGCTTTTTTTATGGTATTATATATGCAGAGTTCATTTCAAACCCTGGACACAGGGAGGTTTTCCGAAGGTCCCCACGGCTCTTTTGAGCTCTTTCGGAAAACACCCCAATACGTTACTTTCTTGTAGCACGTCATAAAAACAAAAACAAAAGTAAAAAAGCTCTAGGTTAGCTTGCACTATATGGCTATAACAGCCATCGCAAGTAAAACCAAAAGAAGGTAATGTATCAAGTCCACGTAAGGCCATGAATTGACACCATTTTGGGTGCGAGCAGTGTTTAGGAAATTTTCATAAACAATGCCTGCACCCACAGTGTGCTGTCTTCACCGGCCTCTTAAGGAGGCAACCCATATCATTCTCAAAAACGGGGCATTGCCTCCTTTTCCATTTGCCAAATTCCTTATACACTTGACACCAAGCCCCTTTCCCATTAGAATGTTTTCGCTTATACTCTATATATAACTCTCTGCTTATGGATCCAAAATTTTTAGAACAAGTTAAAGAACGTCTTTTAAGCGATCAGAAAAGACTTACTGAGGAGATCGCCAATACTAAGTTTGAAGACGTTGGAGATGAAGAAGGTGAGAATGCCTATGAGGTTGCACAATTAAGTGACAATCTCTCTTTAGAGGATTCTTTAAAGAAATCTTTACGTGATGTTGAGGGTGCTCTTAAACGAATAGAAGAAGGGACTTACGGCACCTGCAAATATTGTAAAGATGAGATTGATGAACAGCGTATAACTGCTCGCCCAACTTCGTCTGCTTGTATTCAGTGTAAGAAGACCTTGACCCAGGAGGTGTGAAGAAGTTTGTTTGGATCAGCGTGATTGCTGTTCTGCTTGCTGCCTTTGATGAAGTAATCAAATTTTTGATATTAACAAGGCTCCCCGCAGAAGGGAGTTTTGTGTCCTCAAAAATTTTAACCATTGGATTACATCAAAACTTTGGCATTGCTTTTGATCTGCCAGTGACCCGTTGGCTGGTTCTGGCTCTGACCTCTGTTCTGATTCTGGTCTTTGTCTGGATTATTTGGAAACACTTTCGAACTCGACCCAATATCGCCGCAGCTGCCGCCCTGGTCGTGGCCGGAGCGTTAGGTAATCTGTTTGACCGCGTGTTCTATGGATTCACAGTCGACTATCTGATTTTTTTCGAACGCTCTGCAGTCAACATCTCTGATGCCTTGATCCTGATTGGTGTGATCTGGATCATCCTGTCTAACAGAAAACCCAAACTTGATCATTGAACATTGATAATTGATCATTTTATACGATGACTCCCCATCTAATTTGTAATTGGGAGTTTTTATGTCTACAAAAATTTATAGCGCCACCGTAATAGGTATGGACGCTGAAACAATCGAACTTGAAGGTAACTCACCTTACGGTATGTCTAACTTCTTTATCGTGGGTCTACCAGATACTGAGGTTAAAGAAGCACGCGAGCGCGTTCGAGCCGCGATTAAACGCTCGAATCTACCT
>CAYZPO010000034.1:0-9837 GCA_964480695.1 uncultured Gammaproteobacteria bacterium
TCAGCCTACATCCTTTATTCGAGCCGTTGTGCCCAATTCTCCCTATAAAACCATGAAAGATTTTTCCATTGTTTATGAGCCACCAGAAGTGAAGATTCTTTATGTAGATTTTCACAGCACTCTTCAGCCTCTGGTTTCTATTCCTTTAGAAGACATGGACCCTACTGCTGTACGTGAAATTTTGCTTCCATATGTTTTGGAGAATTTGGAACGATCAGAAGAGACCTTGACAGATCTGTTGTCTCGGGTGTATAAGTTATAACCGAATCAGGAAATGCACCCGTAGCTCAGTTGGATAGAGCGTCGGCTTGCGGAGCCGAAGGTCGCACGTTCGAGCCGTGCCGGGTGCACCATTTAATATGAATAGTCCTCCCTTGAAAGAAATCGATCAGATTAGACAGAATGGATTCCGACCACAAGTGGTCGGGTGTTTTGTTAATGAGGGAAAGATTTTGTTTGTTTATAAAAAGAAATATAATCTGTGGCAATTACCTCAGGGTGGAGTTGATAATCAGGAGACACTAGAGCAAGCCCTATGGCGAGAAATGACTGAAGAGCTAGGAGAACAGTTTGTACAAGCTGCCCAAAAAGAATTAAAGTTACTCGGAGAAAATCAAATCAAATTCCCGGCGCGGACTCAGGGAACACGAGAACTAAAAACTGACCAAGGTCAGTCAGTGCATATGAAAGGCAAAAAATATTTTTTTATCTTGACCAAGACCAATCAGGGCAGACTCGATCTAACCCAGACAGAGTTTGATGACTATCGTTGGGTCCCATTTTCTGAAGCAGAATCTTTGGTCAAGACAATTTATCAGAAAAACAAACAAAAGATTACGCTCCGAGCTCTAAAATTACTGACCGCGGGCCAAGACTAAGCCCCAAATGATTTCTGAGCCGGCCTGTTTCAACGCGTGAGCCGCGGCGTCTAAAGTTGCTCCGGAAGTTAATACATCATCAACTAATAGAACACATTCCGGAGGTTCAGATACAACTGAGAAGGCGCCATGAAGCTCCCCGAGCTGACGACGTGACCGAGCCTGAGGCTGGGTTCTTTTTTTACGTTGAAGCACGTTCTCGACCGGCAGTGACAATTCCTGTCCGATCATTTGAGCCAGAATCTCGGCCTGGTCAAAACCTCGTTCACGGTCACGGGCTGGATGCAGCGAAGCTGGAACCAGGGCCCATGGTAAATTCTGCAAAACATTCTCAAGATTAGATCGACGCAACCAAGCCTGAATAAATTTTTCGCACTTTTGGTTACTGTCATATTTCCAAGACTTAACAACACCTTTCACCGCTGGTTCAGCATAATGGGCTGTGGCCAGACAACCGTCCAGACTGGTCACTCGAGCACATCTTCGACAAGTGGCCCCAGTTCCGGTCTCTCGTTCACAAAACGGACACCGATGAGCCAAAGCTTCAATCACTGTGGCCCCACGACAATTCGAACAAAGAAGCTCGCCTTCAAGCGAGCATCTTGTACAAAACTCAGGAAAAACCGCGTCGAACGCGGTCGAAATTGCTTGAACTATTCCCATGTGGCGCCATTAACCTTCCAAGATCCGGATTCTTTAACCATATCCAAAACTAAAGTCTCATAAGTTACCTCAGTATTTTGTGGGCTACCCAGAGCTTTTTCTCGTTGCATGGTAAGTGTTACCTCAGCTGCAGTCTCGTCCCCATTTAAAACCACCTGAGTAGAAAGCACTTGGCTGGTTATCCCTTGATAAATAGGATCAAGTTCAGTTATAGCTATAAATCGTTCTGTTTGCTCATAGAAAACCTGTGTCATTAAAGGCTCCAAATCACGCAAATTAGCAAAGTCACTTTCGTTAGAGTAGCTGGCGTATCGCTCAGCAAAAGTTTTCGCAACTGTATCAACTGAAACCTCACTTGGGGCTTTAATCACCTCTTCGACTGGCACCATTTCAATCGGTCCTGTCTCTTCCACCACCGCAGTCACATCTTCTTCCGGAGCAACAAAAACAACTTCTGGCTCCTGACCTCTAAACCGGAACCAGAACAAAAGCAAGGCCAAGAGAATTAAAAGAATGATGATAATCACGATAATAATTTTTGTTCGTCGATCCATATATTTTATTCTTCAGTAGTTTTTTCCTCTGGGACCTCTTCTTTAGCCCCCTCTTCTCCAGCTGCCATTTTTTCTTCAAAAGCTTTTTTCTGCTGCTCAATTTCTAATAACTGCTGCGGATTGGTTGTGATCAGCTGGTCCTCTGTATATGAAGCTACAACCTTGATCGCCGCATGCTTGTTACCAGCAAAGAAAATCCCTTCACCGATTCCAGACTCAAGCAAGAGATACTTTTCTGAATCAGTTAGATTGAATGTTTGCTGAATAACATCAATCGCTGCTGGCGACTGTTTCATTAACATCTGCAAAGCTGAGTTAGTCACAATGGCCTGACCATACGGTGAACGTAAAAAGTCGTTCACATCCTGAGTGATCGTGGTCACCCCAAGGTAATACTTTCGAGCCCGTTTAACCAGAGCGTGAATAAACTTAGCTGAATCCTCATTCTGCATTAACCACCAACCCTCATCAATCACCAGGATACGTTTTTTGCTTTCTGAGCGCACCACGTTCCAGATGTAATTAACGATGGTATAGATCGCTACTGGACGCAGCTCATCTTCCAGATCTCGAACTGAAAAAACTACTAGCTGATTGTTCATCTCCACCGTAGTCGGTGAATTCAAAAGACCGGCAAAAGTTCCTTCGGTATACTTACGCAAGCGAGCCACCAAATTCTCAGACCCTTCCATTCCTTGCAACACTTCAAGCAAATCTTGCATAATCGGCTCCTCAATCGTACTCAGATCAGTTGTGGCTGAAGTAATATCTTTCTTGGCATAAGTCTCAATCAGTGCTCGATCTAACAAAGAGTCCTCTTCTGGAGTAAAGCCTTTCTGTCCCATCTTACCTTGAGGAACTCCGATCATGATTCGCAGCAATCCTTTGATCGTAATTACAGCTGAACGAATAATATCCTCGACTTTAATTCCCTCTCCAGTCGGCCGTGGCAGATCAAACGGATTAACCTTGGCCTGTGAAGCCAAAGAAATATTTACGTATGTTCCTCCTATAGCATCAGAAAGTCGTTTATACTCCATTTCTGGGTCAATCACCATCACGTCTGTACCCAACATCATGCTTCGAATAATTTCTAGTTTCACTGTATAACTTTTTCCAGCACCAGAAGTGGCGAAGATGGAAAAGTTAGCGTTTTGCAAACTAAACCGATCAAACAAAATCAAGCTATTGTTGTGCCGGTTGATTCCATAAAGAATACCGTTGTCAGAAGTCAGATCTGAAGAAACAAACGGGAAAGAAGAAGCAATCGGCGAAGTGTTCATGTTAAAGGTGATCATCAGTTCATCATTGGCTAACGGCAAGGTCGAGTTAAAGCCTTGTTCAGCCTGATAAAAACCTTTTTTGGAATAGATCAATTTCGAACCTAATAATGACTCAACTTCCTCAGTCTTAATATCCAGATCCTCCTCGTCTTGAGCATAAATTGTAATGTAAAAAGCAAACTGGAAGAAATGCTCAATCCCTTGAGTAATATCATCACGCAATTTTTCGATATCACGCAGCGCTGTCTCCCTGATTGGATCACGCGGCTTGCCTTTGTCAGCATCCGTCACAATCTGAGCCTCAAGCACTCCCACTTTTTTACGCAGCTGCTTCAAGATAATCTCGGCTTTACGTGGATAAAAGAACATGCTCACGTCCATGGTAAAGTTGAGATTGATCACTGGTGCTGACCAAGCTACTCCGATATAGCGCGGATAATTAACCACAAATAAAGTTCGCACGTAAACATTATTCAACTTGAGGTATGACGGAGAAACGGCAAAAGAGGACGGAGCAATCATGTCCCGAACACTGACCACGCCTTTAACGTAGGCTCGCTCTTCTTCTAACGCAATTCGTTCAGCTTTCTCCGCTGCCTTCTTAGGCGAAGGAGCCTTAGGTTTCATCGGGGCCTGAGGGGTTTCCTTGGCAATTTTCTTAACTTCAATAGCCATAATTATTCATCAACTCGTAACTTACTTATATCTTGCATTTTTTGTTTATCAAAAATATCTGGGTTGTAGGCAGTGTAATAAAGTTCGATCAGACCTTGGGTATCTAGCATAGCTCCCTGAATCCCCATACTAGCTAACTGGGAAATATTTAGATCAACTCGTCGTATCAATTCTCGCCGACGATCCTGAAATTCTTTATCTTTAAGTTTGATCCGAATGATAGGAGAAACTGCTGATTGAACCCTTTGCCAAAAACTCTTAGCCTTATTACGAGCTGGGTCATAAGGAATTACAATAAAGAAACTCTTTTGCATGATCTCACCCAATGAAACCAGGTCAGTAATAAAGCTCAGATAATCCTGGATCTGCAACCGCAAGGCCTCATTGGTCGTTTTCTTGGCCTGGCTCTTGAGTGAGTTAATGTAATTCTCAATGTTCATCTGACGAGACTGGATTGAGATCTGGATCGGTGATTCCAAACCATTCAGAAAAGCTGTGTAAGCCTGAATGATAGCGATCTGTTCGTCCTCAGATTTTAAAGCAAAATTAATACTGGAAACCAAAACCACTGCCCGCAACGTACCGTCACGCATCACTACCACATCCTCACGAACCTCGGAAATATCAAGAAAACGTTGAGTAGGTGGGCCTGGTTTAGCTTTGGCTAGTTTCTTTGATTGCATATTATTCTTCAGGCTGATAAACACCTCCAGTATTAACCACTAAAGTGATTTCGTGTAAACGACTCTGCGAGACCGGGGTTTTGCGTGGAGGCGGTGGAGGCGGTGGAGCTTCCTTTTTAACAATTCGAGCTCGCACCTCTTCATCATTCAAACTTTTGTCCCAAATTCTTAAACTAGAACGACGCAAACTTTGAACCAAATTAAGAAGGAAAAAATGTAAAGGCATTCCGTTGACTTTGAAAAAGGCCAACAGTCCAAATGAGATTACCATTGGAACGGTCAAGGACAAAAACAAAATAAAGTCAAAAAGCTTATAAAAAACTGCGCCAATAAATAGTGGAACCATCATCATCAAAAGCTGCCTAGTGGAAACCGGTCCCAGGATCTTATCTTCAACATCAATAAATTGTGGAACGACAAATTTGTCCATGTATTTTATATACCATCAAAATCTAAGCTGATTGTTCAGTTCCAGAATGGCTTGCATTTCTGCTTCGCTTAAAAACGGCTGCTTGGCCTTTTGTCGAGCCAAGTTAATCTCAGCTACTGATTTCCCAGTTGATAAAGCTTCGCGAGTGATTTCAAAATACAGACGACTGATCGGACTACTTTGCCAAGCTTTTACCCCAGCCAAACGTTTAGCATAAGATTCATTTTCTAAAAGTTCTATTTTGTCTTTGACTTTCAAAGCAGCTTCTTTTGGATCCTGAGATAAGCGACGCCAGGCTGTTGGATCAATTCCCTGCAGTTCTTCCAATGGACCGACTAAACGTCGAGTAACAGCCACGTCACGCACCTGAGGCTTGGTTCCGTTGGTTGCAGGAACACTGTCTGGTGAAAGTTGCGGAGTTACTGGTACAGGTTTTGGTCGAGCCGCTTTGCCAGTCATCTTGGTATATCGTTCATCTAATCTCTTGGCTTCCTCTTCTTTACGACGAGCCATTTCAACTTGCTGTTTTTTCAGAAAAGCTGCTTTTTCTTTGCCCTTTTCACTGGCCATCTTACTATTAATCTGATCAAAAATCTTTTCAATCGTGGCCACAGTTTCAGCCAACCGTCGCCCTTTCAGTCCTAGCCCACCCTTTTGTACTGTTTCCTCAAGCGCTGTTCTGGTTTGTAAAGCAGTCCGCACCTCTCGTAAACGTGAATCAATAATCTTAGCAAACCGCTGTTGCAGTGCCTGATCTGTGAGATTCAGTCCTGTTCCTTGAACCACTTGATCAACCATCTCTTTAACGGAAACTTTCTTTGAGGTCAGAGGTAATTTTTTGGAAATGGCTTTTACTTCTTGTGCATCAGCCTCAGAAACTGTAGTGGCTTCAAATTTTTTAACCGGAGCAGCAGCCTTTGCTGGTGGAGTCATCCGCTTCTGTGGTTTAGCTGCCGGAGCTACGGCTTTCTCTGTTGGACCACGATCAATATCAGTTATCTTGGCTCGCTCTAATAATGTCTTAACCAGCTTCTGAGCTCGTCCTTCATCAAGTTCAACTCCCCCCACTTTTTTCGAACGCGTTAACACTTTAACCGTATCTTCGGCCGTTCGCACGTCCCGTACCAACATGGTTAAAACATATTCCAAACGTCGAGCCAAGGCTTCATCAGCCACCTTCTCTCCTAAAGCATCTAAAATGTTATGAACAAATTTTTCAGGAGTAACTGAATCTTTTTTTATTTTATTCACTGGATATTCTTCTGGTCGTCCACCCCAAGCGCGAATAAATCCGCTCACGTCTCCAACGTATGCTTCAAGTGGCAACAACCAGTGTCCGGTCAACTCAGCAGCCATGGTCGTGGCCTGAGCTGCGTTGAGTTTAGTGGCTTTCTGGATGTCCGAAGGAAAAGTAGCCATCCTTTTTGGAGTGTCCAAAATGTCCTCCACCAAATCACTCAGCGATTCGTAATGATCCTCGTCCAATTTATACTTCTTTAACACCTCAAGAATCTTGAACATTAAATCCATCCCGTTCAAGAATTCAATGACTTGATTTGATAATTTCTTTTTAGGAACTGACATTTATGCTTTTCCAAACTTTCTAGAATGTTTCTTGAGATACGTTAGGATCTTTCTGTTCTCACCCAAATCACCTTTATTGACCTGCATAGCTGTCTTAACTTCTCTAAGAGAATCCTGTAAGGCTTTAATCTCGGCTGCACTAGCACCACCCTTCATTGCCTTATCCAGCTTAGTCACCACCCCTTCAGCCACACTAGAGGTAATTCCTTTAGCCATAGCCTTTTGGGCTTTCTTGTATTTAGCATCGTCAGTGTCACGTAGTTTACCAACCAGCTCACCGACTTTCTCAGTATGATGTTCTAACATTGAACCAAGAGCGGCCTGACCATCTGCATCATCCTCCACGTCGACTTCTCCCTTGACCACCATGGTGCTCGCTGTGGCCTGAGCCTTTTCGTCACCGGTATAACCTTTCTCATCCATTTTTTCAGGACTATTCTGCTCCACGAATTCGGCTTTCTTTGATTCTTCACGACCAATGGCCTCTAGCTCCTTAGAACTTCCACCAAGAGCCAAGCCTTGAGATAAGGCCCCATCATTGGCTTTTAGATCACTCTTGGTAACCTTATCAATCTGTTTTGGATTTTTCTTAAAGAAGGCTTTAACCTGTCCACTATGGTGAATTCGCATTTCCACTTCGGCTTGTTCAACCTCTGCTCTTTCCTCACCAGGATCAGCCGAAGCCTTTTCTTGAGTCATGACCTCTTGCTCCTGACCATGCTGGGCCATCAAAGCACTCATCTGAGCTTCAGGTTCAAGACCTTCACCTTCAATCTCAGCGATCTTCTGTTTGTTAGCTTCCCGACCGGTCTTCTTCATCTTATCCCAAACACTAATATCCTCCCCTGTTTTTCGATCAAATCCATGTGTAGTATTTTTCAGATGGTTCTGAACACGTTCATCATCCAAAGCTTGAGAGTCCATCTTCATCAAATCTTTTGGCTCAAGACCAAGCAGGGCTTTGGAAAAATCTGAACCCTTATCACTGGCCTCGCCCTTAAACATATCTAAACGACTTAGACCAGATTCCAACATAGCCTTCTGTTTGGTTGTGTCTCCCTTGATTAAATCTTTACCTCCATCATTTACAAAACGATCTCGATTTTCCTGAAGCTCTTCACTAGACATACCTTTACGATGTCTGAACTGAGTCTCTAATTCAAACCGAGCAGCTTGAGTATCGGCTAATTGGTCCTCGTTTAAAAATGTTTCTCGGGCAGCTATTCGCTGCAACTGATCAGTATCATAGTTCTTTACTTTGCCCTGAGAAGTGTTAAAACCTTTTTGCTGCTTGGCTAACTCAGCTCCGGACACGGCAATTCCACCAGCCTCAAGTGAACCACCAACCAAACCGCCAACAAATTTTCTAAAAGGACTGTCCCCTTCACCGGTAATTGCTTCTTGTAATCCTGCACCCAGCTTGCCAACACCTTTACCCATTTCACCTTTTACATCACCTAAACGAACTGGGTCTTTACCGGTTGGAACTTTAATATTGGTTTTAGCTAAATCCCAACCAGCACCAAGAGCCGCTCCTCCTGCTTTAACAGCTAGTTTAGCACCACCACCAACAACCTTACGACCAGCTCCCAGACCAAGACCAAGCCCAGCACCAACTCCAGCTCGAAGACCCCCCCAACCAGTACGCAGACCAGCTCGACCAACACGAGTTGAAGCAACAGCTGCTCTCCTAGCAATTCCAGCAGCCATTCCTGGGCCAATCAATTTCTTCATGCTGCCCGGCAGAGCCGAGGACATCCGCATAGCCACATCAAACCCGGCAAAAAGCAATCCAATACCAACCACGAAACTAACTAACCGATCCATTTGGAAAACCTCTAAAGGAAAAGTGCTCATCATAAACTTGCCTTCTGAAGGCATGGCTTCAACGTCAAAATCCTCAACCGAGGCTATGTTTCCGCTTCCAGCCACAGCCAAGGCTAACCACATAAAAAAGATTAAGATCGGTCCAATGGCTACAGCCGCAGTAAACTGGGCCCACCATTCAGAGTAAGGTTTAATATTTCCTCCCAGCACCTCTTTGGCTCCACCAAAGAAAAAAGCGATTGGTGAAAGAACAACCAAAATCCAAAGTAAAACAATACGATAAACTAACAGGACCATGAAGGTCAGCAAAGTTAGAAAAGCAACAGACATCAAAACCAGAGCTGCCACTGATGATCCAAGATAGTTAAAGCTTTGCAGTCCTTGCTCAGCTTCTGACAAAGCACTGATCTGTTCTGGAGAGAAATTCAAAATGTGGGTTAGTCCGAAAAGCTGGATCAAATTTCCACCAGCGATATCCTTGATGGCGTTAACAAAAGTCATCATGATCACCTGACCAAAGTCGATCATTAAACCACAGAAAGTTCGACTGAAGTTAATCAGGATCGCGTAAACCAACAAGCGGACCAAGTGCTTTTGCCATTCAAAACTAGCTCCAAAGAAAATCGTGCGTAAAGCAATAATCAAAGCTACGACCACAAAACCGATGTTCATGATGTCGCGGACCAACGACCAGCCGTATCCAATAATCTTGGAAGTGGCAAAACCGTTATACTGCATGATCGGAATACCAACCATATCAATCAAAGCGACCATAATGTGCCCGATGATTTGAGCAAACTGAACGATAAGCTGAGCTAAATTCAACGAAGCCCATTCAATAAAAGTTAAAGTGGTAGAAGTGGCGTCGCCTGGAGTAGCAACAGCTGGTTCAACATTAAACAAAAAAACCACTGCTAATCCAACAAACAGTGGGATCATTAACCATCCGGCTCGGGACTTATTCTCTGAGAGCCTTAAAAGCAGGGTTGCTACCCTTAAAATTAAACCTTTCATAGATGAAGTAATTATAGCATAAATCTTTGACTTTTGCTCTTTAAGATAAGGCTGGCTGTGGATGGATTTAAGGTAAAGAAAAGGACCCGACAGAGTATCGGGCCTTAAGGGACTTCGATCAGGAGCTCACAGCCCCCGAGATAGTTGTTGATCGGCTCTACCGTAACCGGAGTGCCGTCCACCCAGGCCGACAGATCCATGGTGATCGTGCCTGGTGGATACGGAGCCAGGCAAGACCAGGAGGTG
>CAYZPO010000035.1:0-9665 GCA_964480695.1 uncultured Gammaproteobacteria bacterium
TGCTCAACCCGATAATACCCGCAACGTTCTCGGTACCCGGTCGTAGACCAGACTCTTGACCGCCGCCACACGTCAGTGGCTCAAGCCTTAGTTCGCGCCGCTTGTAAAGCAGTCCCACACCCTTGGGTCCGTAAATCTTAGAGCCATTCAAAGTCATTAGGTCAACATGCAGTTTTTCAACTCCGATCTCAAGTGCGCCTGCGGCCTGACAAGCGTCAGCGTGCAGCACTGGAAAGTCGGTCTTGTTGTCCCGACGATGCTTTTGAATCAGGTTGCCGATCTCAGACACGGGCTGAACTGTCCCGATCTCGTTGTTAGCATAGATAACTGAAACCAGAATTGTGTCCGGACGAATTGCTTCCACGACCGCGGCCGGATCAACCAGCCCATCCTGGCTAACTGACAAATAAGTAACTTCAAAGCCCTCTTTTTCAAGCTGTTGCGCTGCATGGAGCACTGCGTGGTGCTCTGTCTTGGTTGTAATAATGTGCTTGCCCTTGCCTTGATTTTTACGAGCAAACCCAAGCACTGCCAGATTGTCTGACTCGGTTCCACCAGAAGTAAAGACGATCTCGTCTGCACGGGCTCCCAACAATTTGGCCACAGCGGCTCGGGCCTGATCAAGGTCGTCTTTCACGGCCTTACCAACAGAATGGAAGCTTGAGGGGTTGCCATACTTTTCAGTTAAATACGGCTCCATGGCCTCGCATACACAAGGATCCAGCGGAGTAGTGGCAGCATGGTCTAAATAAATATTTTTCATGTGTTCGGAGTCTAACAAAAAAGGGGGCTTTGATCAACCCTTGATTTTGTCTATAAACTGTGATAATCTCGTCGAAGAAATGGCCGCGTGGCGAAGTGGTAACGCAGGGGTCTGCAAAACCTCGATGCGCCGGTTCGAATCCGGCCGCGGCCTCCAGGAAACTCCCTTGATTCAGGGAGCTTTTTTTGTTAGACTCTTTACACTATGCGCCAAGTTTATTTAGACCATGCAGCGACTACGCCGCTGGACCCGCAAGTTCGTGAGGCCATGGAGCCGTATTTAACTGAGAAATACGGTAATCCTTCTAGTTTTCATTCTGTGGGCAAAGCTGTGAAAGACGACCTAGAGCAAGCTCGTTCTAAGACAGCTAGGCTGCTCGGAGCCCGGGCTGACGAGATCGTTTTTACTTCCGGTGGAACAGAGTCAGACAACCTGGCTTTGCTTGGCTTTGCTCGTCAGAATCAGGACAAGGGCAAGCATATTATCACGACTAAGATCGAGCACCATGCTGTACTACACGCCGCGCAACAGTTAGAAAAAGAGGGCTTTGAAGTGACTTATTTGTCGGTTACTAAAGACGGGTTGGTTGATCCAGTAGATGTGATGAAAGCGGTTCGATCAGATACGACTTTGGTTTCTGTTATCTGTGCCAATAATGAAATTGGCACAGCGCAACCGATCGCTGAGCTCGGCAATTTGATTCAAAAATACCGTCGAGACAACAAGGTTGATTTTCCAGTACTGCACACGGATGCTTGCCAAGCTGCAGGTGCTCTAGAGATCAAGATTGAGAAACTTCATGTTGACATGATGACCTTGAACGGGTCCAAAATTTATGGACCAAAGGGTGTGGGGCTGTTGTATAAGCAACGTGACCTGAAACTAAAGCCGCTTATGTTTGGTGGGGGTCAGGAATCTTGTCTGCGCCCAGGAACCGAGAATATTGCCGGGATTATTGGGTTGGTCAAGGCGCTGGAGATCGCTGAAACAGAAAAGAACAAAGAGGTAACGCACCAGACTGCTTTGCGTGACAAATTGATCACTGGTGTTTTAGAGAATATTCCTAAGACCCGACTCAACGGCCATGCTACACAGCGCTTACCGAACAACGTTAACGTATCTATTGGCGATGTTGAGGGCGAGGCCCTTCTCTTGTATCTAGACGCACAAGGAATCGCTTGTTCTACCGGCTCAGCCTGCACTAGCGCATCGTTGGATCCGTCGCACGTGCTGTTGGCGCTCGGTCTCCCGGCTGAAGTGGCTCACGGGTCCTTGCGTTTGACACTGGGCCGCTCAACCACAGAAGAAGACGTTGATTATGTGCTCGAGACGCTTCCTGGGGTGGTTGAGAAATTACGAAAGATTAGTCCAGTAAAAATGGACAAGAAATATTTTGAATAATATGAGCGAGCCAGATATTATTGATCATGGAGGCGACCACGAATGGTTTTATTCGGACGAGGTCAAGGATCATTTTTTTAACCCACGTAATTTTGCTCAAGACGAACCTGAAGATTTTGATGCTGTGGGCGAGAACGGCAACTCGGCTTGCGGGGACGTCATGCGCGTCTGGATCAAAGTTGATCCGGACACAAAGCGAATCAAAGATTTCAAATGGAAGACCTTTGGGTGTGCCTCAGCCATTGCCGCCACGTCCATGGCCTCGGTCATGGTCACTGAGAACGGTGGGATGAGTTTGGATGAAGCTGAGAATTTGAAACCAGCCGCGATCATGGAACGACTCGGTGGGCTGCCAGCGATCAAGGCTCACTGTTCCGTGCTGTGCCACCTGGCTTTAAAAGAAGCGATCAAAAATTATAAAGAGAAATATGCCTAAAATTAGAGTAAAAGTTGATTCAGATTTGTGTATTGGAGCTGCAGCTTGCGTGGTTGTGGCTGCGGACACGTTCAAACTCAATGATGAAAACAAGGCATACGTTTTGGATCACGGTCAGGACAATCAGACATACGACCGAGAGCTGGAAGTGACTGATGAAGAGCTGGAGAATATCGTGTTGGCTGCTGAGTCCTGCCCGGTGCTGGCAGTGATCGTTTATGACGAGAGCGGGAAACAAATCTTTCCGAAAAACTAATATGCGCTATTTGATTATCGGTGGCGGGGTTGCTGGAACCAGTTGTGCTGAGGAGTTGCACAAACTTGATCCCGAAGCTGAGGTCACAATTGTGAGTGAGGAAAATCATCCGCTGTATTCGCGGGTGCTTTTGCCGCACTATGCTATGGGCAAAGTCGAGCGCGCCAAGTGCTTTTTGAAAACACCGGAGTGGTATCAAGAAAACCAGATCGAGCTTCTGTCCGGGACTCGTGTGATCAAACTGGATCCAGAAAACAAATTTGTTGAGATTGATTCTGGTCGCGAGTTGTCGTACGACAAGCTTTTGATTGCATCAGGCACAGAGCCACGCACTGTGTCAGATGAACCACGCGGCGTAACGTACTTCTGGACGATCGACGACACTGATCACTTACTCCAGCTTTTGAACGAACAGGGTGGCCACCAGGCAGCTGTGTTCGGCGGCGGGTTTATTGCCTGCGAATTTTTAAATGTTTTCAAGGAGCACGGTGTGCCCACTACTCTGTTTTGTCGTGGCGAACATTTTTGGCGCAAGACACTGAACGAAGAAACAAGTAAATTTTTTGAAGCACATCTTGAAAAAGCTGGAGTCAAAGTTATGTTGAAAACCGACCTGGCAGAAATGCAAGGCGACAAAGAATTGACCGGGATCAAAACAACCAACAGCGAGATCGACTGTTCGATCCTCGGAGTGGCCGTTGGAGTTGAGGCCGATCTGGAGTGGGTCAAAGAGGCTGAGATCGAAGCTGGTCAGGGGATTAAAACTAATGAGTTTCTCGAAACAAATGCAAAAGATGTATATGCGGCCGGAGACGTGGCCGAGACATTTGATCCAGTTGTGGGACGTCAGTATCGGGCTGGTAACTGGACCAGGGCCATGATGCAGGGGCGTGTCGCAGCCAAGAACATGTTTGGTGAACGAACCGAGTTTAGACTAGTTTCTTCATATGCGATAAATGTGCTTGGGATGGACGTGACGTTCATCGGAGACGTAGACAAACAAGCTGCAGACAAGGTTGTTGTTCAAGGGAGTGCTGATCAGGATGGCATGACCCAAATTTTCTTGCGAGAAAATAAGGTGGTTGGGGCCGCGATTTTGGGTCAAAGTCAAGGTCGGAGCAAATTAACCAAGGCTATTGAAAATAGGCTCAGTTTAGACCAGATTTAGTTAAACAAGGGTTTAAGCTCAGCCAGGGATAATCCGCTGAAATAAGCGGATTTTTTGGTTATTTAAGGCACAACATTTTTGTGTCTAGGAATTGACAAAAAGCCTAATTTATGCTATATTATGCCGTTCTCTCCATGCGACAAAAACCGGCAAAAACCGGGCTAGTCGTTAAGTCCTGGGGGGCTTAGGAGAACCGGTCATTCAAACGCTCACCGTAATGAGCTTTAGCATAAGAAAATGATCTTGCCGTCAACTCGGCGAGGTGCAAGAAATTAAAGTTCTGACATGGTCCCTAGCTTTGGCTGAGGGCAAGGAGATACACTATGGCTCGGTATGATGCCATCAACAAGATTCGTCAAGTGGCGGGTCTGGACGACATCAAGGTCACCGCCCTGAGAGCGGCCTGGCCTACCATCAAAACCCTTTTTGATCGCGAGAGCGGTCAGGTGATCGACACGATCACGAACAGCGAACAGGTTCGGCGCATGCTGGACAGGCTCACGGACAAGGACAAGAAGCGTCTCGCTGCCGCGGTTCAGGCCGCTGGCAACATGGTCGAGCCCAAGTTCTTCTCGGAAGATCTGTTCGGTGGCAACACAGCGCTTGTCAACGAGGCCAACTCTCGTCTGAACCAGTTGCTCGAACGCGGAACTGACCGCACCGGACACGCCATCACGGGCCGTGTCAGTGTCGACCGGGCTGGTCTGGACCTCCAAGACGGTCAGACCCACGTGGTTCTACTGCGTGGTTGGGGCGGCGCCTTGAGGCGCTTTTCCCACCGATCCATCGTTGGCCAGGACAAGGTCGGTGCTCTCTGTGATCTCATCGACGACGAGGACGAAGCTGCCAGGACTCGTGGCGAGAACGGCCGGGACATCATGGTCGTTCCGGGAGACCTGAACGATCCGGACAACCTGCCCAAGCCGCCGTGCCCGTGCTGTCTGCGCCCTCTGGTGCAGGAAGCGACAGCGTCTGGTGCCGTCGTGGTGACCCCGGTAGAGAAGCAGTTGAGCCCCAAGGCTCGACCCATGATCTCACGAGTGGTCAACCACCTTGAACATCATGGGAAGCAGGCCCTGGCGGACCTGATGACCCAGCCCCAAGTCCGTGCCCAACTGGCTGCGGACAGCGGTCTGATGATGCTTCTCGATGAGCGTCTCGTGGAAGGGTGTACGGCCGAAGAGGAGTCGTTCATGGAGGACGGCGTACTCCAGCAGTTCCCTGGCATTGCCGGGGGTGGTGGAACCGCCAACCCGAACAAGATCTCCGCATCCGCGCGGCGAGTCGTCGACGTCTACAAGATGGCCGGCGGCAAGACTGGGTGGCTTCTGGAGATCCGCGACCTGCTCGACTACCTGTACAACGGCAACACCACTGCGGCTACTGTCCAGCGTCTCCGCAACTTCGGTTGGGGCAAGGTCGCGGCCATCGCAACCTGGCTCGTCACCACCTTGCTGGTGGCCGGCGCCCTGATCGAAGCCGCGGTTCAGGCCGTGTTCGTCATGGCCATGGCGACCTGGATCTTCGACTGGCTGGCCATGGGTTCCTTGTTCATTGGTCTGATCGCCTGTGCGACCGGACTGATGGTCATCGGGGCCTGGTTCACAGTCAAGACCTGGGTGTGGAAGCCACTGCACTGGGTGAATGCAGGTTCGGTGGTCGACAAGCTGTGGTTGCTGGCGCCGGAAAACCACCGACCCGCACGCAACCCGGCCGACAATCTGGCCGAGCGACAGCGTCGCTACCGGCTTGGCCCGATGAAGGCATTCTGGAGCAATCTCGGGATCATCTGCGTCTTCCAGGCGCCGTTGATCGCAGCCTACGCGATCAACGTGTGGTCCGAGGGTGCCTACCCGACGTGGTACTTCCTGACGCGACTGATCATCTTCGGATCGATCGTGTGCTCGGCAGGGTTCACCGGCGTGGGCAAGGCCCTCACCGCCACCCTGTCGTTGGATCCCGCGCAGATTGCCCTGAACCGAGTCAGCTGGAACACTTTCCAGAAGTACGTCTGGCTCGCCGGCCGCGCGTCCTTTGCAGTCTTGCTGCTCTTCCTCCTTGCCCCGGCCCAGTTGTGGGTTCAGGGTACGCGTGGAGTGTACCTGCTCACCTGGACTGATATCCAGAATGAGCAGGGACAGGTGACCACCTGGGCCGAGATGCCCGACGGGTTCAGTCACCCCATCAGCGAGACCGCATTCGACAGCTGGGACCACCGACCCATCCAGTCCCGGGTTCGCGGCGCCAACCATGGCTGCGTCAAGGTGCCACGCGGTGCAGTCATCCCGCCGCTTCTGGACGGCTACGAGTTCAAGGTCCGGGCCAGTGGCACGGTCTGGGCTCAGGTCGACCTCGACGAAAAGCGGCGACTGGCCACGGCAGAGGTGTCGCGTCGCGAGGCTCTCGCGACTGCAGACATCCACATCCAAACCCCGCTCCCGGCCCACCTGGCCGGATACGAGCCCGGCAACACCGGCTTGGACGTGTCCAAGCGGCGTAAGGTCGACTACATGGAGCTGGGCACCGGCGTGAGCACTCCGACCATGATCTGGGGCTCCGTGATTGGGACCCTGGTCATGATCGTCATGTTCGGCCTTGCGGTCGGCTCACGCAGCAGGGTTCTGAGCTGGGTAGGTCATCCTGCCTGGGTCTTGGCCCTGTTCGCTGGTATCGGCTTCTGGTTGATCTACGTCCCAGGCAGTGCCACCGTCAAGCAAGGCTACGACGCGGCTTACGGTGGTGGCGTGCTCGAGGCCCCGACCTTCGACAAGGTCTACGAGTGGGGCGGTATCAACCGATCCCGCGACGAGTACGACCAGCTCCGGCGCCCTGCCGACTTCAATCCCGAGTACGAGAAATGGATGATCCCCCAGGGTCCCTCCTCGTCCTCGCCTGCCCTTTCTGTTGATCTCACTGACGAAGACCGCGCAGCCCTTCGGGCCTACGTGGAACGCGTTGAAAAGCGGCGTGCCGCTCGAGAATGACGATCCTTCCTTCAGCGATGGCTGTCGGGTACCCCTCCGGGTACTCGACAGCCTCGCACCCCCCCTCTTTGACAATTTAACCCCTGGCTGATAAGAAACCCTTGAGAGTACAGCCAAGGTTCTGAACAACTCAGTGCCTTAGCCGTCCACTCAAGGACAACAACGTTCATGACAAACAGGGCCCGCTTTGCGCGCCCTGTACAAAACCAATCAAAAGGGGCCCAGTCCCAAAACAGGGGCTTGGCCTCAGGAAGGTAGAACCATGAGGAATCGTATCCTCTTCCTGGCTGCCATGGTGGTGGTCAGTGTGTCGCTCCCGGCAGTTGCCGGCGAGTTCGAGATGGTGTCGGCTGACGGAAATACGGTCATCCGGGTTTCCGCACCGCACGCCACCCCGTTCCAGCTCAACCGGCTGATGGGCCGGGCAACTGCTCTGCAGTTGGCTGGGGCCTGTGCTGACGTGTGGGCCCAGGGCGGCTACTGTAACCTTGCGACCATGTCCGGACCGCTTCGCGACAGCCTGAGTGCTGGTGGCGGAGGTGGATACTATGGCGGCTACGGCTGGCTGGGTCCACAGCAGACCGTCCACAGCGGCACGGTCTATCTCCTGCCTCCGACCGGCATCGACCCCCGAGTGATGGGGACGATCCAAGGACAGCAGTTTTTGGGACTGTACCAGGAAGAGGTCGAGGCCCTGCGACAGCGAGCTCAGGTCGAGGCCCTGGGGACGGTCACGGTGGAGCTGGTCGCTGGCCAGCGCCGCCAGGCTCAGGAGATCGATACACTCGAAGGACGTGCCGACGCTAACCAGCGCTCGGCCGCAGCTGCGCATCAGCGCACGACCAACCTCGAAGGTGCCGTGGCCGAAGCGAATCGGAACGGTGCCCGTCTGGATCTGATGCTGGCCGAAGGTCAGGCAGATCTGAGAGAACAACATCACGACTACGAGACCCGCATGCAGGACGCCGAAGACATCCTGATCCGGGCGGATCGGGCAGTGCGACGGGCAGATGCAAGCAGGAGAGGATCACCATGACGAATCACAAGACCATGATGGGCCTGCTGGCCCTGATCGCGACTTTCTTCATGGCTCCGACGGCGTTCGCCCAGGAGCTGACCCCGGACGAGCTGGCGCTCTGCGACCAGCTCGGCTTCAACCAGACCACGGACCCGGGCGGCCACCAGTGCATGGCCGAGATCTACGGCCGGCGCAACGGCCGCGCGGTCGGCGCAGTGGTCGATCTTCAGCAGCGACTCGAAGCTGCCGAACAGCGCGCTGACCAGGCCGAGGAGATCGCTGGTCAAGCTCTGGACACGGTCGAACAGCTGGTTCCGGTCCTGGAGGCAGAGACCGAGCGGGCCGATCGGGCCGAGACCGAAGCTCGCGATGCCGTGGCCATGACTGACGCAGCCTCGGTCCAGCGTTCCGTTCAGGCAACCCCTGGCCACATGGGCAGCGGAGCCTACATCCCGCCCCCGCCCGCGCAACCGTGGGAGATGATCTGGGTCGAGAATCGACCGGCTCGGATCATCGAGTTCAATGCCATGGGCCAGCCGACCAAGACCATGACCTGGGCCGAGTGTTACGAGGCTGGTCAGTGTTTCTCTGGTCGCAACCAGACCATCTGGTACATGGAAGTCGAAGGTCTGGGCGGACGAGTTCCGGTCTACCAGGCCAATTCCCGTTCACCCCTGGTTCAGGTCTTTGCGCCATGGTCCACCATACCAGCCATTCCGCCGAACAAGGACTACTTCTGGTATGTCCCGTCGAACGAAACGGTCAAGGGTGTCCTGTACTGCGCCCTGGACTCGGTCGGCGGTGGTCCCTGGACTCAACACCAGTGGAGGCACTACCCCAATCGACTGCGGGACAAGGCGACCCACACCCTCCGAACCGATGACTTCCACGACCACCGCCCACGCTGAGCCGGCAGTTACTTCCTACCTCCGGCAACACCCCCCCGCACCTTCTTCCTGTAGAGAACGGCCGACACTGTTCTCTACATTCAAAAACACCTCGCAAAAGCGGGGTGTTTTTGTTTTTCTACTTGTATTTTCTTCCTAGGTTCCTTCAGCCGCAGCAACAATAGCAGAAATAACGTAGGCGGAGATCGCGTAAGCAGCCAAAGTGATAATCAGACCGATAATCGAGTTGGTCAGGATAGCCTTGGCTTTTTTGGTTTGGTCGCTGCTTCCTCCAGCGGTCATCCAGAGAAAACCTGCGTAAACGATCAGGACGATGAAAACGATTCCCAGCAATCCGAGAACGATCTCAATGATGTTCCCGATCAGTGTTGGTAGAGAAGTGCTTTCCAGACCACTACCAGATCCCACATCCTCCAAGCCAGCCTCAGCTCCGTCTAAACCAACCTCTACAGCCGGCAGACCAGCCTGAGCCACAGAAGCCTTAAGGTAGTAGAGCGGAGAAAGCATGGCCAGAAACTTTAATGCTTTGGACATAATTTTTAATTATTTAATTTCTAAAGTTTATTATGCTGTTGGGGTATCAGTCACGGCTCGGATTAAAGCATCCAGGACATAAGCTGAAATAGCGTAAGACAGAATCACGATCACAAGCCCGATAAAAGAGTTGGTTAAAAGACTCTTGGCTTTCTTGACCTGTTCGCTGTTGCCAGCTGCAGTCATCCAAAGTACTC
>CAYZPO010000036.1:0-9299 GCA_964480695.1 uncultured Gammaproteobacteria bacterium
TGTTTCCCTTTCGACTAATGGAGCTTAGCCCCCATAGTCTGACTGCCGGGAACACGTAATGGTATTCGGAGTTTGGTTAGGGAGGGTACCCGAAGGCCCCAGCCCCATTCAGTGCTCTACCCCCATTACGCTATTAACCGACGCTAGCCCTAAAGCTATCTCGGGGAGAACCAGCTATTACCGAGCTCGATTGGAATTTCTCCGCTAACCACAGATCATCCCCTCGTTTTGCACGGCGAGTGGGTTCGGGCCTCCACGAGTTGTTACACTCGCTTCACCCTGTCCATGGTTAGATCGCTCGGTTTCGGGTCGTGTGCGCGCCACTCTCTAATAATGTTCGAGAACTGAGAATAAATTCTCAGCCTCGAACAAAATTAGATCACGCGGGTTAACGCTCGCTTTCACTCTGGCTTCGTCCCAAAGGACTTAACCAAGCGACGCACAGCACACTCGTTGGCTCATTCTTCAATAGGAACGCCGTCACCCTGCGCCAAAGGCGCAAGGCTCCGACTCCTTGTAAGCACACGGTTTCAGATACTATTTCATTCCCCTCCCGGGGTACTTTTCACCTTTCCCTCACGGTACTGGTTCACTATCGATCAAGAAACGTATTTAGCCTTACCGCATAGTCGCGGTAGATTCCCACAAGGTTTCACGAGCCTCGCGGTACTCAAGTACAGTTGTCGTAAGGACATAACCCCTTTCACAATACGGGACTATCACCCTCTCTGGTTCCGCTTTCCAGCGGATTCTGCTAGGGAAGCTATGATTGCTAACCTTACCTCTCTCATGTCAGTGAGAGAATACAACCGACTTACAACACCTAATCTACAACGCCTGACAGCTTTCGTTTTATATCCTTCACTCCGAAGAGATCATTCAATAAAACTTCATAGACTAGGTTTGGGCTGTTCCCCTTTCGCTCGCCGCTACTAAGGGAATGCTCGAAATCATGTGCCATGAGTTCCTGAAAACGAAACTCACAACACATAATTTACGAATTATTTTCTTTTCCTCCGGCTACTGAGATGTTTCACTTCGCCGAGTTCCCTTCCTACACCTATGTGTTCAGTGCAAGATAGTGTGGCATTCCCCACACTGGGTTTCCCCATTCGGACATCCCCGGATCAAAGGTTGCTTGTCACCTCCCCGAGACTTTTCGCAGACTGCTACGTCCTTCATCGGCGTTTCTTGTCAAGGCATCCACCGTGTGCCCTTGAGTGTTTTACAACCACTTAACAAGAACACTTCTTGCCAAGTGGGCTTACATATTTTTTTAGACACTTTTCTACCTAATGTTGATCTTCAATTGTGAATGATCTAGATCCCTTGTTGTGGACCCGCGTGTTGTTTCGAGATTTCGATACGACTCGTGGGGCCAAAACTTTTAGAACACAAAAACCGCCTGTTCAGCGGCCTACGCACAGATCAAAATTGTACGGTCTTTGGTTCCGCTAGGCTATAAGGTTATTAGTAAATTTTTCCATAGTGTTGTTGCTCCGTGAGCTATTACTCCTCTCCATCCCTCAGATTAGCACAATTTTGGGCTAAAGTCAAGCTTATTCTTGGGACAAAAGAGTAACAACGTTTAAATGTTTTCCACAATGTGCGAGAATTTTAACCTAAATAAAAAACCTTGTCAAGGGGCTTATCCAGGCTATCTCCACAGGATGATTTTGAGCCTAAATGAGGAAGCGGCCCACACGCTGTTGAGTAAGCATGTGAACCGCCAGATTAATGAAAGGACGAGGGGTCATCAGCAGGTGACTGCAGCGAGCATCTCGCCACTGGCCTTGCCCTGCCTCTTGGCGACCCCCAAAGCCTCAGAGGCCCGACGATAGATCAGACTTGGGGCAGCATTGACACCAGTGCCGCAGGCAGCCCCGACGTAGAGCCGGACCGTGGCCATGGTGCTATCCTTCAAAGGGACCTCGAGTACTGTCAGGGCCGAGCGGATTCGTTCGACTACGACCTCGACGCCGGTGCCGTCACAAGCCTCGAGGATCAGAGCGAACTCGTCACCGCCCTGACGAACAGCTGCACTGTTGTCGAAACGGTGAGCCAGGTCATGCTGTCGACTGCATTCCTTGAGCAACCGGGCAACAGCCTTGAGTACCTCGTCGCCGGAGTCGTGGCCATGCTCGTTGTTGAACTGATCGAATTCGGCAATGTCGACCATCACCAGGCAGATTGGGAACTGATACTGGTGCGAGCGCATGGCCGCTGCAGCCAAGGCCTGATCAAAGGCCAAACGATTCCCAAGGTCGGTCAGAGGATCCAAAAGAAGCTGGCGCTCGAGCTCTTCCTGGCGCCGCAGAAGCTGCGCTCGTTCCTGACGCAGAGCGTCATTCTCTTCTTCCAGCTGCTCCATTCTCCTACGCTCTTGACTGTTCATGGAAACTCCAATCTACTCCCGAAACATTTGTCGTGGCCGCCCCTGACGTATACGTACAGAGCGACAATTGACCCTAGCATGCTCTTGTCGGCCTGTCAACCCATCTTGACAAGAGCCTAGTTTTTGATAGGGTTACCATAGTTATCATACTGTACCTTGAAACCTCAGGCTCTCGGAGGACAAAACGATGAGCAAACAACCGATCGTACTCTCGGGCATGCGCCCAACCGGGAAGTTGCACCTGGGTAACCTACTGGGGCCGATCCGGACGTGGATCAAGCTAACCAACGAACAGGACGATGTCGGACAGGCCGTTTACCGCTGCTTCTTTTTCGTGGCTAGCCTACATGGCCTGACCACCGAACAAGACGCAGCCCGGCTCCGGCGTCACCAAATCGAGGTGGTTCGCAGCTACATCGCTGCTGGCCTCGATCCGGGGCGAGTCCTGCTCTACGCCCAGCAGGATGTACCAGAACTGACCGAGCTGTCCTGGATCCTGAACTGCATCTCTCCCCTCAACCAGCTCGGCCGCATGGCCCACTTCCTGGAGAAGAGCGGAAGCGAAGCCGAAGAAGACGGAAAGGCTGAAGGTGAGGACCAGGAGCCCAAGGGAGTCATTCTCCGTGGCAACGCTGGGCTATTCACCTATCCGGTGCTCATGGCCGCGGACATCATCGGACCGCAAGCGGACTTCGTGCCTGTAGGCGAGGACCAGCTGGCTCATCTGGAGTTCGCTCAGCTCCTGGCTCGGCGCTTCAACCGTGACTTCGGGGAACTGTTCACCTTCCCGGACGCCATGCGAGAGGAGGCCTTACGCATCCTGTCCCTGGACGGCGAAGGCAAGATGAGCAAGAGTGCCCCGAACGGTGCCATCTTCCTGGACGACACCCACGAGCAGGTCTGGGAAAAGCTACGCGTGGCCAAGACGGACATCAACCGGAAACGCCTGACTGACCCGGGTGATCCTGAGAAATGCAACATCTTCGCTCTGCACCAACTGGTCAGCCCGGACGACGTGCAGGATGAGATGGCTGCTGGCTGCCGTGGTGCCAGTATCGGCTGCATCGACTGCAAGCAGAATCTGCAGACCTGGCTCGAGGTCCTACTCGCCCCAATCCGGATTCGCCTCATGGAGCTGCAGGATCAAGGCGATGAACCGATCTGTGAGATCCTGGCCGAAGGCGGTCGGGTCGCCCGGGAACACATCCGCCCCACAGTGGAACGAGCCAAGGAGCTGGTCGGATTAGCTCCTTTCGGGTCCTGAACCTGAAAATCTCTCTCCGACACCTGCCGGTCGCATTCCTGTGCGACCGGCTTGACATTTTCAGCAAAAATAGCCTATCCTCAACCCAGCACGTTTCATTGGGGTATAAAAGACCCCTACGACGAGAAAGGACGGACAGGATGACAACGCCGGAGGACACAACAACTTGGGAATGGCGCATGCCCGAAGCGGGCCGGGGCGCCGATCAACTCAAGGAAGCCGTGGCTGGCATTGTCAGCCCTTACCACCAGGATCGACCCCCGATCTGCTACCCGGGCGCGACCGTCAATCTTCTTGACCCGGAAGTGTCTGCCTTGTTCATGCAGTGGCTTTCCGGTCAGTTCAACAACATCGGCTGCCACACCCACGGCGAGATGATCGACGGCGTCTGGCATCCCATGCCAGGCGAGGGATGCTTCGACCCGACCCAGCTCAAGGAACGCCAGGCCCTGATGATGGTCGCTGGGCTGATCGGCGGCAACATCGAAACCGTGGACGGCTACTTCTGTGGCGGTGGTACCGAAGCCAACCAGGTCGGCGTGCTCATCGGTCGTGAGTGGACACGCCAGCAGCAACCGACTCCGCCCCGTCAGGGCGAGATCATCCTGGGTACGGGCCTGAGCCACTACAGCCTGTACCAGGCCTTCGACTTCTTCGGTATGGGTCGGACCATCTTGACCGACTGCCCCAATCCGGACTGCGGGCGCAAGCACCGCTTCCGGCACCGTACTGGTCGATCTGGCGAATACGCTTTCGACAACCACGGTCCTGGCTTCAAGGCTGTGGGCATGAACGAGCGTGGCGAAATGGACCTGGCTGATCTGGAACGGGTCTACCGCAAGCACTATGACCGTGGCTTCCGCCGGTTTATCCTGGCCCCCACGGTCGGGACCTGTTTGCTGGGTTCAATCGATCCGATCGAAGAGATCGCCCGGTTCGCCCAGCAGATCAATGACAGCGAGAAGGCTGCGGTGTACATCCACGTCGACGCGGCCTTCGCTGGCTTCACCATTCCCTTCGCTGATCCGGACTACAAGTTCGCCTTCGAACATCCGGCCGTGCAGTCGATCACGATCGACGGCCACAAGATGGGGCGCCTACCCTACCAGGCCGGCATCTTTCTGTGTCGCAAGGGGCTTCAGAGCCTGATCGCCCTGGAGGTGGCCTACGTTCGCCAGAGCGTGGACGACACCATCCTGGGCTCGCGCTCCGGAGCCATCCCGACCCTGGCCTGGTATCTGTGGCAGCAGATCGGATTCGAGGGGCAGCAGCGATACGTACGCGAACTGCTCCAGCGCCGCGACAGCTTCGTCCAGATGGTCCAGGAGCGCTATGGTCCGGAAGGTCCGGTCCAGGTCATGCCCCACCCGAAGTCGGTCAACATGCTGCCGCTGATGATCGACGTGGTCGACGGGGCCATCCCCAAGAACGTCAAGGATCACGGAGTATTCCACCAGTGGTGCATGCGCGCAGACGAGTTCTCGCCCGGCCCACACGACAGCCTGGTCTGCCCGTCAACCACGGTCTACAAGCTGTGCATCATGCCTCATGTGACCGATCGAGTCTTCCTGGACTTCCTGACCAAGCTCGACGAAACCCTGCGCGCTCACGGCAAGCTGCCGGCGGCGGAGTAGTCACGTCGTCCTGTCTCATTCTCAACACGTACAAGGCCCGCCCCTGATTCTAGGGAGCGGGCCTTCAAATTTGTAAAAGGGAAACTCGACCACACGAGAGATGGGTCGAGTCAGGAGGTTTTCTTTTTTTGGCTGCTTCCGGCTTCGCCTTTGGCAAAGACGATGACGATGACGACTCCGACAGCCGCCACCAGGATGCCAGTAATCTGTTGCCATGAGTAGTGATCGATCCCGGTGTTAAACCAGGTAAACGGGATGAAGCCGATGAGAACAACCCAGACCGGCCGCATGTCCGAAATCACGTCTGAAACCATGACCCCGATAACGTCCACAGCCCGATTGATCATGACCGAGCCGATCGCTGTGGGAATTGCCCCAAGATAGAGCAGAGCCAGAGCTTGCTCCAGGTTCGGCCAAGGCAATTCTTCAAAACCGTTGGCCTCGACCATCATCCATAGGAAGGCCGGAGTCAGCACCATCAAATTCATACTCCGACCTGCCTCAACAGCTGATATGTTGTTGTTGCGGCGGTACTTGGCTGCCACGATCTTTTCCGCGATCTGAAAAGCAAGCATGAAGCAGGCGAAGAGAAAAACCTGGTCAAAGAAGACGACATCTAAGCCGGAACTGAGATCAAACTTGTAGAGAATGATCCCGCCGGCACAGATAATCACTCCAAGTACAAAGGCATACCAGTTCTTGCACTTGTCATCCAAGATCCAGAAACCCAACAGGGACGATATGGCCGGCCGAAGCAGGTTGATCACCATGATGGTCACCACCACCCCGGGCTGATCGTTCTTGAGGTTGGTCAGAACAAAGAAGAAGTAGCAGAAGAAGTAGATCGCATACCAGGCCAACAGGTGGTGATCACCTTTCTTGAGCGACTTGATCCAGTCTTTCCAGCTTCCTGGAAGAACAAACATGGTCATGGTGGAGAAGAGCATGAACCAGAAAAAGCTAGCCCCAACCGGGAAGCCCTTGACTCCATTGGCGTAAACCAGAAAAGCACTAGTGGCAATCCCAGTGCCCAAGATGTTCATGATCACATAGGGGGCAGGGTTCTTTTTGTTGTCGGTCATGACTCAGTCCTTTTGCGAATGTGCGTTTCCTTGATCATAGTCTCCTTAAGCCTGGGCGTCAAATTTGACAAGATCGAGCGCCCCTGTTAGACTTTCGTCAGAACCTCACAAGAGTAATATCGATGACCTTGGAATAAGTAACTTTTGTTTAGCTAGCTCAGCGAGTAAGGGACAGTGTGAGCCTTGCCTAGCCCAAATGCGAAAATGGACCAAGCGAGATGCTAACTGCGCAAGTGGTTGGCCGGCAGCCTCCGTAACCATGGGCTTAGCGTATATCCACGGAGTACGCGAAAGAGCCTCGTTTTTTGTTTAAACGGGGAAAGAGGGGTGGCACCGCGGGAAATCCCGTCCTCTCAAGTCTTCTTTAGGAAGGCTTGCGAAGATGGGGTTTTTTTGATAAGCTCCGTGCTTCGGTCTTTCAATGTTAATAGGAAAGTTTCGACGTAAGTCGAGGCGGAAAGGACAACGGCATGATCCTGCTCAGCAATGCCAGCCGACTGGACATCTCTCAG
This sequence comes from uncultured Gammaproteobacteria bacterium, assembly GCA_964480695.1. Classification (GTDB taxonomy): domain Bacteria; phylum Patescibacteriota; class Patescibacteriia; order UBA9934; family CAZDDW01; genus CAZDDW01. Next base: position 6,888 of record CAYZPO010000036.1, read on the forward strand.
ACCGGCGGAAAAGGACGGCGACTGGCTCTGCTCATGGCAGCAGGTCATCCGGTCCAACCGGCAGCCGTTATCACTCCTGATGAGGTTGTTCAAATCGTGGCCAGCGGACAGGTTCCGCCAGCGATCACTGATTTCATCATCGACCATCTGGACTTTGGTCAGTGTGGTCTGGCCGTGCGTAGCTCGGCTGTGGGCGAGGATGGCAAGGATTTTGCCTTTGCCGGCATGTACGACACCGTGCTCGGAGTTCGCTTGGAAAATCTGGAACAGGCTATTCTGGAGTGTGCTCGCGGTGGCGACAATCAGACCAGCACAGCCTACCAGGATCAAACCGGTGCTCAAGCCGGTGGCCTGGCCCTGGTCGTGCAGGAGATGGTCAACGCCAAAATTTCGGGCGTACTCTTCACCCAAGACCCCACGGGCCACGACAACTGCATGGTTGTCGAAGCTATCGAGGGCCTGGGCGAAGACTTGGTCTCTGGCCAGCGCGAACCACGACGCTACCGCATCGATGACACCGGACAGATCCTGTCGGTCGACGGTGCGGAAACACCAGTCTTGACCGAACAACAGTTGATCGAGCTGGTACAAGAGGGTGTGGCCCTGCGTGAACGGTTCGACGCTGAACAGGACATCGAGTGGGCCTTCAGCCAGATCGATCGCCTCTGGATCAACCAGAGTCGTGATATCACAGCCATCGAAAGCAACAACAACACCGAAGACCTTCGAGTTCACGTCATCAACGAAACGTGCTCAGCTCTGGAAGCTGAGCAGACTCGTCTGCGACGGCTTGGTCTCAACGTTTCCGGCGATGTCCTGAGCGATCAGAACATTGCCGAGATTCTGACCTTCCATCCGTGCATGATGGCCTACGGCCTGTTCTGCTACGAGTTCGCTCACGGCCAGGGTGGTATCCGCACTGGACGCAACCTGATGGGTTACGACATCGGTGAAGAACTGAACACTGGCTTCCAGTGGTTGGTTGGCGGGCAGCCGCGCTGCAGCATCGTCCACGACGCCCTGACCTATCGCATCCAGGGAATTACGCTCCAGGACTACTCACGATTGGTTCAGTATTACCTGGACCGCATTGCTGATGATCCGCGCCTGGCAAACTACCCTGAAGTTCACCTCTACGAACAGAACCCTTCGCTGGGACTGCTCACAGATCTCTTCGGTAGGCAACAGGCGGCAAGCGTCGCTCAAGCTTACCAGGAATTCTTCAGTGGAATTCGACAGGCAGAGGCTACCACAGCCAAAGCCTGTCAGGATGACTTCATCCCTCGGTGGGATGACCAGATCACCAGGATGGAGTTGGAGCAACTCGAGCCAGGACTGGGACCATTGGTCCACCGCTACCGCATCCTGGCTGATGGCCTGCGCAACAGCGCCTGCCAGATGTTCGTCCGCGTGGCTCGACTGGGCTTCTTCGTCTACGCCCGACTCGATCGGATGCTGCAGAAGATGTGCGGCGACCAGGCTCAGTCCTACCTGACCACGGTCACTTCCGGAACACCACTCGAGCTGAACCCCAACCTGCAGCTCAATCGCGAGCTGGTCAGGTTGCGGGAGGGAGAAACCTCACCCGAAGCTGTTCTGCGTCATTTCGGACATCTGGGAATGCATGAGCTGGAAATCTCAGTGCCGCGGTACCAGGACGATCCAGCACCACTGCTGCAGATGGCTGAACATGCCCACTTCGATCCGGCCGAGCTGGAACAGGGTCAGGCCCGCTACCAGCAGGCACGAGACGAACTACTGGGCATGGCTGGAGATCAGCGAGACGAACTGACTCAAGAAATCCGGGTGGCCAGGACCTACCTGCCCATGCGTGAACTGGTCAAGTTCCAATACCTGCGAGCCTATGCCCTGATGCGTCAGGCCTGCGTGTCCATGGAACAAGAACTTGGTTGGGAGCCTGGCCTGATCTTCCACCTGTTGCCAGAAGAGGTGTTCACCATACACCGAGACAGTGGCCGGCTTCACGTCATCGCTACAACACGACAGGCCCAACATCAGGCCCACCGTTCTCTGTACGTCCCGACTGTGATCTCCTCCGATCGCCTGGACGAAATCGGACAGGTTCCGGACGAAGACACCAGCAGCATCCTCCACGGCATCGGTGCCACCAGTGAGGTTCGCGAAGGACGCGTGGTGGTGGTCAAAAGCCTGGACGACGTCGAGGCTGTAGCCCAGCTACAGTCCGGATGTGTCCTGGTGACCAAAACCACAGATCCTGGCTGGGTCTCTGTTCTCGGAGCTATCGGAAATACCGGAGCTCTGGTTACTGAGGTCGGAGGAGCCTTGGCCCACGGTGCCGTCTATGCCCGCGAAGTTCACATGGCCGCAGTGCTCAATGTGCCGCGGGCCACCGAGCGTCTTCAGACCGGCATGCTGGTCCGTGTCAACGGT
>CAYZPO010000036.1:9309-9654 GCA_964480695.1 uncultured Gammaproteobacteria bacterium
GAACATCGTCGAGATACTTTCCTAATCTTCATAGGGGGGCGGCTTGCCTGCCCCCCTATTCCAAATCAAAAAAATATGTCTGAAAAAACAATCTATTTTATCCGTCACGGAAAACTAAACTTACCTTATAAAGATCACAGCGAAATGCCGATTGACGTTCTCGCTGATTTAGCTTCTCAAAAACTAAACCCACCAATTGACACTGAACATACTGGCCCAGCTATCCAGGAATTGTCTCAACAAATCCCTTTTGAAAAAATTAATGTTATTTACGCTAGTCCGTCTAGCCGTTGTCAAAGCACAGCAAAAATAATTGCTGAGCAACTAACTCAGCAACCGCACGTG
>CAYZPO010000037.1:0-9600 GCA_964480695.1 uncultured Gammaproteobacteria bacterium
TATTGGCCGGATTTGGCGGCAACATCTCTTCTTTAGGAATATGTTTAAATCCTTCTTCCATATTATTTATATTTATCAAACCACTTTAACGTCTCTTTATATAATTTATCACCAATCCCATAATTTCGGAAACAATGATCAGCACCTTTGATTGTGACCAGCTTAACCGGACCCTTAATCTGTTTTTTGTACATATTACCACCCTCGTGAAGAATTCCGTCTGCCGCTAAAATTATCTTGGTCGGGATGTCAAAATTATTTCCCAGTTTATCCCAAGCTAGATCTTTTGACTCTTGAACCATCTTTTTACCGACCAAACTAACCACTCCGCTTCCGATCAAATACTTATCCAATTCTTTCACATAACGAGCTCGTTTGAAAACATTAGCTCCTTTGCAATGCGAGGGATCCCACAAGACAGCCGCTTGAAAGCCTTTCTCTCGAGACAATAACACCGTTGGCCCACCATAACTGTGTCCGACAACAAAAATTTTCTTAACATCTTGTCGACGCAGATATTTAACCACCAAGTCCAAGTCTATCGCATGTGTTTTAAGAGTACTATCAACTAACCGACGTGCTCCGTCTTCCCAACTATATAAATTAAAACGCAATGAACTATATCCATGCTGCTCAAAATAATCCGCTGCCAGCACGTGCTGCGATTCGTCCATTAACCCAGTCAACCCATGAACAATCACAACCACCGGCTTCTTCAAAGAACCGCGGAGCTTACCATAAATATACTTCTTGGTCTTAGGAATTTTAATTCGAATCTGCTTCTCCATACTACTTATACCGCAATTTAAAACCTAGTATAATTATAGCAAGAACAGTGGCTACAGAGTTAGTGACTACCAACGGAGCACTATAAATAAAGACTCCGTAAGTCGTAAATAAAAACAATCCGATAGTATATAGAACGTAACGCCACAAAGAAATGTCATGAGTTGATTTTGTCCGCCAACTTTGAATCACCTGTGGCACTAACGAAACTACAATCAATATTCCGGCCAAATATCCTGTTATCTCAATAAAGACACTAGACATATCATTCAGCTACCTCCTCCCCTATAAATCGCCAGACGCTGGCCTCGGCCATGGCATTATTCACAGCTTCTTCTAAACCAACTTTCTGTACTCCAATCAAATATAAATTAAATTCACCTTCAACAATATTATTGACCAAGAAAATTCCGTAAGCATGACTGGTCTCAACTACATCCGTGGTTTCACCCTCGGCCAACAAACCAATGGCTTTGCCCCAAGTTTCTGGTAACTGCTCAAAAGAAACAAACCCCAAGTGCCCGCCATCAGCGGCTGATGCATCTTCACTGTACTCCTCAGCCACTTCAGCAAAATTCTCTCCTGACCGCACCTTCTCAAGGGCCTCATTTATTTTAGCCATTTTCTCTGCCTGAGCTTCTGCATCAGTTAAAATAGTTTCCTCGACCTTAGTTGCCAGAACCAACGGAGTGATCACATTCTTTTTGAAATCCCCTAAACTCCAACCAAAACTTTCTGCAATCTGCTCTTCAGCTTCGCCTGGTGTACCAGTATTATCAATCACCTCCTGCATCATGGCCTCAATTTCATCTTCTGTTACTTCAAGTCCCAACTCATCTCCCAGCTGCATCAATACCATTTTACGGATTAAATTATCCACGATATTTGTTACCGCATTCTCACCATCAAGCAAAAGACCTTCAAAACTTTCACCGGTAGTGCTGTAATATCGATCAAGCGCCGTATACTGATCACTCAATGCATCCATCCAGATAATATCACCATTAACTACGGCTGCTGGATAAGGCAGGATCGAGGTAGCAGTACGAACAATACGTGAACTTGGCTCAGCTCGATAAACCACAAGGGTCAAAAGAGTAAAAAAGACAACAATCGCTACCACTGCGATCAGAACTGTTAAGTGGACAATAGTAAATCTTTTGTTATTTGATGCTTGTTTTTTGTTTTTTCTAATATCCATGCGTTTTGATATTTAAGAATTGTTCATGATCAAAAAAGTAATAATACCAACGTTTTGGGTTTGAGACATTACCAGTTGTCAGTTGCCAGTTTTCAGTTGTCGGTTCCTCAGAAACTGATAACTGAGAACTGCTAACTGAGGACTCGGAACCCTCTTCCACGATTACGACTACTTGCTCTCCAGGATCTACTAATCCGAGCCTGAGTCTTGCCTCTTCTTCCAAAAACATCTCTGTTTCCAACCCAGCGTTAAGTTCAGTGACCTCCAGATTACGCACTTCAAGCTCTTCCGCTTTGTCTTGTAAGGCTTGAATTTCATGCTGAATCTGGTAATCACGGAAAAATTCGCGGCCAAATGATAAGGCTAAGAAAAATAGAACTAAAAGATTAATCACCAGGAATAACCTAAGTTCCAGAACACGACGAATAAAATTTTTCTGAGGAGCAGGCATTATTCTTCAAAAAATTCTTTAACTGCGCGTTTACGAAAACGTTTTCTTGTTTCTTGAGCCACTTCTGCAATCTCGTCTTCTGACAAATTACTAGCAATCTTTTTAAGTTTGCGTTCTTTAGGGTCCTTGGGTTCACCCTCAATCTCAGCTCCGCGTAGATCATTGATCAGATCATGAAGTCTGGACGGTTGGCGTACACGACTTACTTCAATATCCGCGGCTGATCCTGAGGTCTCAAGCCGAACAGTTCCGTACCCAAAGATCATTTGTAAAACACCTTTTTTCCGATAAGACACATCGTCAATGTTAGAAAAAAACATTTCTGACACCGTGCGTGAAAAATATCCATGTTGATCAATGTCGACCATACGGCGATTGGTCACGACAAACATGGTCTTTTGCCAAGCATACCAAGAGCGGAGCCAGAAAAATAAAGCCAAAAGAACAACAACAAAAAAGGCAGCTACTCCAATCCAACCGCGGCGAAACAATGGGAACAGGAAAAACCAAGGAATAACAAACCAGATCGCAAAAACGACCAGGCGCGGAATATACGGCACCCAGTCCTGATGAACCTCCATTAAGATTTCTTCGTCTGGTTTAAGTTGTCCAAACTTATTTTTTCGCATATTTATGCAAAGCTTTGCGAACTGCAGCTCGATCGTCCCAAGGAATTGTTTTTCCACCAGCCACAGCCATGACTGGCTCACTTCCTTTACCAGTGATCAAAACAATATCTCCGGACTCAGCCAACGAGACGGCCTGATCAATGGCTTCAGCTCGATCCAATACCTTAAACAGATCATCACCCTCCTTTGATCCGACTTCAATCGCCCCAGCAGCGATCTGGTCAATTATTTCTTGCGGATCATCATCGTACGGATCTTCGTTAGTTACTATTGTAACATCTGCGAACTCAGATGACATCTTTCCGATCATAGGTCGACGAGCCACGTCACGACCACCACCAGTTGAGCCAGTGACATGAACCACACGCTTGTGGTTAAAAAATTCGATTGCTTCAAATAATTTTGATAAAGATTTAGGCTCATAAGCGAAATCAACGATCACGGTAAACGGCTGACCCTCATCAATCGTCTCCAGTCGACCAGGAATGTTTGGAAGTCGAGCCACCGCGTCAGCTACCAGTTCGATCTTAAATCCCAGAGCCAGAGCAACTGAGATCGCAGCCACCGCGTTCTCGACATTAAAGCGCCCCAGCGGTCCAAGGTGAAATTTCTGATCACGGATCGTGAAAGTTGATCCAGAGGCTAAAGTCTCGATGTTTTCAGCCGCGACGGGAATGACGCCCGTCAGGGCGTTATTTTGATTAGTAACACCCTTACGGGTGTCACTCCCGACAGAGAATCCATATTTCTTCTCTGCTTTAAATTTCAAAAAATAATCAGCATGTTCGTTATCAAGATTAACGATGTGTGTTTTCTGACAATGAGCAAACAACTTCCCTTTAGCAGCCTTATAATTTTCAAACCCACCATGAGCCTCAACATGTTCTGGTGACAAATTAGTGAGCAAAGCGATATCATAATCGATCCCTTTGTGTCGAAACTGTTCAATCCCCTGCGACGTAGTCTCAATCACAGCATAGCGACAACCCGCATTCACCATCCGCTTCAACATCTTTTGTGTCTGAAAACGTCCGAGCATAGTCATCTTGCTTTTATTCGACCACTCTTCAGCACCAACCTTGAATGAGGTCGTAGCTGCCCAACCGACCTGTTCGCCACAGTGTTCCAAAATCCGGCCGATCCACTCAACCGTTGTCGACTTCCCTAGCGTTCCAGTAACTCCAATCACAGTCAATTTCTTCGAGGGTTGACCATACAAAATCGCTGCCAAGCTAGACAGCGTGCGATGATAAGCTTGCAAAGCAAACTTAGGCGTAATTTTTCGAACCATTCGTTTCAGCATAAATATGCATAAATATACCACGATTCTCTCTAAACGAAAACCGCCTTGGTCGAGAAGTGACCAAGACAGCACGTGTGCGCTAGAACAGCCCGGCGGAGCCGGACAGGCGTGGGAAGGTTGTAAGAAAGAGCTACTCGCTAGGGGGTCTCGACCACCTTCATCCTGCTACCCATCACGGCCAGGACTATGGACAAGGGACAGGTCAGGATCCCAGAGATGAGAATCACGATCGGCACGAACGGCTCGGCCTCACCACATATGTTCGCCGAGTACACACTGAACCCGACACAGGTCACGGCACAGATGAACAGGGCCGCACCACAGATGGTCATACGGTAGTTGATCATGACAGATACCCCCTTTCAGGATTTCTACGTCTAGTAATTGAACTTAGCCTAAAAGTCACTGCCTGTCAAGGCAAGTTTACCTTAAACTGAAAACTCGCCTCACCAGGTCGGTAGAAGCGAGTCGCTTACCCCGTCCGTCCGACGGGGCGTGCGCTAGAACAGCGCGGGAAAGGATTAGTTGCCAGTGGCCTGATGGACCAGGTCATCGATCTCGAGCAGGGTCGGCCGACAGCCTCGTAGATACCGACGAACAAGGGAATCAGACAAGAGGAGAGGTCGCCCCTGGTGTTCCCCGCTGGTTCGAACAATCTGACCATCCATGACCTTCAGAACCACGACGTCGGTCGCTTGAGCCTGGTGCCAGTCATCGATCAGATATCGCAGGACATGATCTCGATCGGTTCGAGCTTCATCGCGTTCCCGCGTTGCCTGGTCTCGAGCCTGTTCGACCTGACGCAATGCCTTGGTGTAATCCTGAACGGACTTCTCGTGCATAGTCCTGAGTCGACCACACTCCCGGGCCAACAGAGTCGTCCAGTGCGCTCGGATCATGTACAGCAACAGGGAAGCGAGTCCGCAGCAGGAGATGACGAAGGACACGGCTGAGGGATTCTCTCCCCCGTACGCCAGATAGATCCCTGATCCCAGTAGGAGCACACAGGCTACAAAGAGGGCAATCCACCACAGAGCCTCAAACAGTTCTCTTATCGGATCTTGCATTGCATCCTCCTCAATGATTGCCCTGAACTTAACCCAAAATTTAAAAATAATCAAGATGGTTTAGACTAAATAAACGAAACACCCGCCTCAGTCGTAGCACGACCGGGCGGGCAGGTTTGCGCCGACGGCGCAGGAAAGAACTCAGTTCAACGGCTTGGTCTGTTGGCGAGCCAGCTCTTGATGAGCCAACTCGTCGGCCTGGATCAGGCTGGGCTGACGCCCGATCAGAGCCATGAGCACGGTCTCGACCAAGAGCAACTGGCGATCCTGATGCAAGCCCTGAGCCCAAACCACCTTGTCACCGACCATCTTCAACTCTGGAATGGTTGGCGGCTTGATGTTGTTCCATAGCTCGACCGTAGTGTCCAGAACAAGCAGAAGCAGGCTCTCGTTCTCTCCGGCCTTGGCCAGAAGCTTTCGGTACCGCTTCTTCTGTCCTGTCTCCAGTAACTTGAGCTCCTTGATCTCATAGTCCAGCTGGGAAGCCCAGTAGCTCTTGAGCAGAGCCAGCCCGGCCAGGATCAGCCCGCTAACGAGCACTGTCCCACGCACGAACTGTCCGGTCCGTTCCTCTTCGAGCAGGTTGAACCCGCCCGAGATGATGAGAGCCAGCAAGGCCAGCCCGAACACGATCCACCACAATTTCTTCATCTTGTCCCCCTACTTCTTCGGTTCACGACCGCGAGGAGCGCCTCGATCCTGCCCACCAGTGAGCGGGAACTTTGGCCCTGATCCACTGCTGCTGGCAGCAGGCTCTTGCAACTGTTCTTGCAGCATCTTGACGGCAGCTTGCAGACCGTCCCGTTCCTCGGTAATCCGCTGCAGCGTGGCTCTGATTTGGTCGATCTCATGGCGCTTCTGAAAGAGCTTGCCGTCCAGGTGAAACACCAGGTTGATCAACAGGATCAGGGCGGTCAGGAGGATCACAACCGGAGCCGTGATCGTACTGGTCAGGAAGATGATCGACAGCCCGACCATCAGAAGGATCAGATCGATCGCACCGTAACTACGAATAAACCTCATCATCTCACACCCCCTCAGCGGTCCTGGAAGAATTCGGGAAAGACAAGCAGGATCGATTCTTCATGAATCACCACGCGAGCCATCTTGTCGTAAAACGGCCGATACTCCACAGCAACGCCGCCCTTTCCCTTTGCCTCGACCACGTCCTTGACGTACTCCATATCGTAGATCTTATTCAAGAAGATGTACAACGCGTGATCCGCCAGTTCGGACGGCAAATCACGATACAGAATACTGAGAAGACGGAAGATCCGCCTTACCAAACCTTGCCGAGCCTCGCGGGCCCACAGCTTGGTCATGATCTTCTTGTTTCGGTTCTCCTCTGCCGTCGAGCGCTCTTTCGGGTCATCGGTCTTCAGGCGCATCCTGGCCTTCCCAAGAGCGTTGATCCTGTCGGCCAAGGTCTCCAGAGCCAGCTCTGTCACCTCCAGCAGTCCATCCCGCTGGCGGCGATTCTCCACGTGTCCCCAGGCTTCGTGGTAGAGGAACCCGATGATCGCAGCCAGAAGGCCCAGGAGAGCCAGGGAGCCGATCTCGATTCGAGTCGCGTCGCTGATGGGTGCCTCGGGCCAGTACATAGGGGTGAGGAAAAACAGGGCCCAGACCATCGAAGGACTGAAGGCCAGCAGCAGGTAGTACCCACGCCGGGTATTGGTGAAGGTGTGAATCCACCGCGATTCGAAGAACCCTTCCATGAGCTTTTCCAAAGACTTGACCATGACCGTTACCTCTCTTCTTCAGACGCGCTCCGCAAGCCCTGCTGAAGATGAGTTGTTGTGGGCCTAATTGCCCAGCAACGACCTGCCCTCGTCCGCAACTTAGGCAGAATATCCCCTTGATTAAGGACGCTACAGTTTAGCTTAAAACAGCCTGCCTGTCAAGGCAAGCCGTCTTTTGGGGTCAGGTCTTTATTTTTTACTTTAAGCTTATTTCCCAAGCTTGATCTGTTCAAATTCGACTGGTTCTTGGAAAAACTTACTAGCAAGTTGGGAAACCTTATCTGGATCGTCAGTGGTTAGGAAGCGGTGGATTTGAGCATTGTCGATCTGAGACTCGATCTCTGGATGGCGCTCGAGGTACGACTGTAGACGTTTGGCAGTAACTGGGCCTTGGTCAATTAACTGGACCGTGTCTGCGAGCTCGTCTGCAAGGATATCTTTAATTAGAGCATAGTGAGTGCAACCGATCAGGACTGCATCTGGTGGTGGGTCAGACGTTTGATCATCCAGCTGCTGCAAACAATTCTGAACATCAGCTCGGATCTCTTGTTCTGAAGCATTGCTGATAATCAAATGCGTTAAATTTGGACAGGCTTGTTCAAAGACCTGAATCGAATCATTTATCTTTTTAATTTCCCGAGTGTATGCCTTGGACTCTATGGTCGCTGGAGTCCCGATCACGCCAACCGTGTCCCATTCTTTTTCTATGATCTCTTCCACTGCTGGAACTAACACACCTAGCACTCGACGGTCTGGATACTTATCTGGCAACACCTCCTGTTGGATCCGACGCAAAGCATTGGCCGAGCTCGTGTTGCAAGCCAAAATAACCAACGGACAACCTTGCTCAAACAAATACTCGACCCCTTGTCGGGTAAATTCGAAAATTTCATCTTGCGAACGACCACCGTACGGCTCACGTGCGTTGTCACCGAGATATAAATAAGAATACTGCGGGAGCTGATCAATTAGCTCGCGCAGCACGGTCAGTCCTCCGTATCCTGAATCAAAAACTCCAATCATAACTTGGCTACCTGTTCTTTGAATTGATCTCCTCGATCAAACTCGTTCTTAAACATGCCAAATGAGGCGCAGCCTGGAGATAAGAGAACCACGTCACCAGACTCAGCTTTGCTAGCTGCGACTTGGACAGCCTGTTGCATGGAGCTGACACGTTCGGTCGGTACTGAGTCACCGAGCATCTGCTCAAGCTCGTCCGTTGCTTCACCATCGAATAGGACTACAAACTTACACGTCTTCCCTACTTCTTCGACCATAATTTCAAACGGAAGTTCTTTTGAGGCTCCACCAGCAAGCAAGATAACGCCCTTACGGGCGTCACTCCCTTCACCTCTAAATCGGCGCAATGCAGCCACGGTTCCGGCCGGAGCTGTAGCTGTAGTGTCATTAACGTAAGTCACCCCCCTGCTCTCATCAATAATTTCCTGACGGTCAGGAATACCTTTGAACCCGGACAAGGCTTCAACGATATGTTCATTTGGAACATTAGAAAGTTTCGCGACTGCAATTGCTGCTAAGGCATTTTCTAAATTATGTTCGCCAAGAGCTCCAAGTTGATCAACACGCATAATTTCTTCTTCTTTCCCCTTAAAGTAAAATATAAAGACCTGACCCCTAACATAAACTGCGTTGCCTTCGACCGGATGCTTTGAAAACCAAACCACTTTTCCAGGAACCCGAGCTGACATCTCACGTACAACTTCCTGGTCATAATTCAAAATCGTGTACTGACTTGGCTTCTGATTAGTAAAAATCATTTCCTTAGCCTTTTTATAATGCTCAAAAGAATCGTAACGATTCAAGTGGTCCGGATACAAGTTAGTAACCACTGCAATATCAGCTGAGCGGTCCACGTCACCCAGACTTTCAAGCAGCCACGAAGATAACTCAAGCACGATTGGATGAGGCTCTTCATCTTCGTCCAACAACGAGTCCAGATGTTCCAGCGGCGAAACCTTAATATTTCCAGCCACTACTGTACGGGCGTCTTGATGCAAAAAAATGTCCCCGACCATACTTGTGGTCGTTGACTTTCCTTTGGCCCCAGTAATCGCAATGAACGGAAACGGACATAGTTTATAAAAAATTGAAATGTCAGACAAAATGGGAACGTTGTTCTTGCGCGCCAGATCGACAAACTCAGACTCCCGCGGTACCCCTGGATTCTGGACCACATAGTCCACGTCAGAAAAATGCTCGGCCTTGTGCTCGCCCATAACAAAAATCGGTCGATAAAATTCCCGATCCGGATACGTTTCCTGATACTTATCAAACCAATACATAACCTCGTCCATGGATTCCTTAAGATCCTGCTCAGTTTTCAGATCAGTGATAATCGTTTGTGCCCCGTGACGAATCAGCCACTTGGTTACCCCAACCCCGCTTCCTTGAAGGAATCTT
>CAYZPO010000038.1:0-9449 GCA_964480695.1 uncultured Gammaproteobacteria bacterium
TGCTGGTCAACGTTTTCAAGGCAGCAACAAAAAATTCCCGTTTCCCGACCTGACCCCCACTATCCGATCAAATACACCACCTCCACCACAGCTCCAATAATAAACACACTTACCAATAAGATTGAAATCCATTTTGGTAAGACAAAACATTTACGCCGTGTACACACTGTCCTACGTAGCTTCTCGAAAACTAAGATAACAATAATCGCATTGATCGCTCCGAACACAGCTCCAGTAAATGAAATTACAGCAATGAATTCGCGGATACCGATCAGGAACAGAATGATAGGAACAGACACAGTAATCAACCAGGCCCAAGTCGGACGGACTTTGAAGTCGAACATGAGCGAGTCCTTAATCTGGATCCCCACAATAACAAAAATCGATACTAAGGTCATAACACCGAGCAAAGAACCAACTACACTGACCACAGGACCAAGAGCCTGTCCCAGCCCGATGATTGCTTCTTCGCTAGTTGCTGGACCATTTACTCCAACCACAGCTAAACTGAATAGAACTGACACAGTCACAATCACCCCCATGGAAACCAAAATAATCGAGCGCATCTTATGTTCATGCTTCTCGCCCAGCAAATCATGGATCTCAGGAATGATTCCCATCCCAGCCATTGAGAAAAGAATCACACCGTAAGCCAGACTTAGTTTACCAGGAGCAAAGTTCAATAGATGATCGAACTGAATCTCTGGCAGACCCATAAAAATAATCGCTCCGAAAAGCAATAAAAGCAAAATCACCACGTAAGTCTCGGTTCCTGAAATCTTGCGCAATCCGGCTAGCAAGAACAAGCTTTCGATAGTCATGAAAACAACACTGTAGATAAATGGCGTGCCTCCGATCATTGGCCCGAGCAGAGTAAACAAAAACTCTCCAGCCACAATGATATAAGCCATCATGGCGCCCCAAGAAACACTGAACATGGTCACAGCCACAATCACTTTCCACTTTTTCCCTAAATATTTTTCAGCTAATCCTGTTAAACGTCGATGCCCTGGTGTCTGAATCGTGATCTCAGCATAAAGTAGCTGCATCATGATCAACAAAACTGCCATGATCAACAACAAACCCAGACCAGCGAAAAAACCGACCTGAGCAAAAGCATATGGGAGTCCAAAAATCCCAATTCCGATGATCCCTCCGATCATCGTCCCAACTGAGCGTAACCAAAGCTTATTTGAGCTTGTCATATAGTGTGGATATTATAGCACAAAACCTGTGAACGGTCGTACTGAAATAGGCTTGAACTTCTGGGCTCATTCGAGTAAGATAAACAGGCTTATGGCTCAACCAGAACGAATTCCACCACAAAACTTAGAGGCGGAGCAGTCCTTGCTTGGCTCTCTTTTAATTGATCAGGATGCCATGATTAAGGTTGGTGATATGGTTCGACCTGAAGATTTTTATCGCGGGGCTCACAAATCAATTTTTGAAGCAATTCAAACTTTATTTGCCAAACACGAACCAGTTGATATTCTAACTATTGGAAACCAGTTAGAAGAAAGTAACAAACTTAAGGACGTTGGTGGACGAGCCTATCTGGTTGAACTTTCAAACACTGTTCCAACTGCAGGCCATGTTAACCACTATGCAAACATTGTTCAGAAAAAAGCGACCTTGCGACGGCTGTTACAGTCGGCTTCTGAAATTACGGCTTTGGGTTTTGAGGAAGAAGAAGATGTTGAAGCGACCTTGGACAAAGCTGAACAAAGCTTGTTCGCTGTATCACAAAAATATCTAAAACAAACTTTTACTTCAATCCGCAATGTTTTGTCTGATGCTTTTGAGCGGATTGATGAGCTCCACCGTGAGCGTGGCAAATTACGAGGACTGACAACTGGCTTTGGAGACCTGGACAATATTCTTGGTGGGCTACAAAAATCAGACCTGATTATCTTAGCTGCTCGACCTTCTGTAGGAAAAACTAGTTTGGCTTTGGATATGGCTCGCAACGTTGCTTTGCGAACTAAGAAACCGGTTGGCATCTTCTCATTGGAGATGAGTAAGGAGCAACTGGTCGACCGCATGATCTGTGCTGAAGCCAACGTTGATCTTTGGAAACTGCGCACTGGTCGTTTGTCTGATCGTGACGATGACTTCCCTCGTATTGGTCAGGCCTTGGGTTCTTTATCTGAAGCTCCATTATTTATTGATGACACCCCTGGTGCTAACGTGATGGAGATTCGGACCAAGGCTCGTCGGTTGCAAACTGAACATGGTCTGGGCATGGTTATTATTGATTACATTCAGCTAATGGAATCACGTGGTAAATCTGATAACCGTGTGCAAGAGATGTCAGAAATCACACGATCACTTAAAGGAATCGCTCGAGAACTAGACGTTCCGGTTCTGGCCCTGTCTCAGTTAAATCGTGCTGTGGAAATGAACAAGCCAGCTATTCCGCGTTTAGCCCATCTTCGAGAGTCTGGTTCAATTGAGCAGGATGCGGATATCGTGATGTTTATTTATCGAAAAGCTACAGATCGAAACTACCAGATCGAGGACCTGGCTCCTGAAGAACGTAACTTGGCTGAACTGCACATAGCCAAACATCGTAACGGTCCGACTGGTGTGGTCAAACTGTTGTTTGATAAAACGCGAGCCTGTTTCAGAAGCATGGAAAAACGACGATCAGTTGCTCCGCCACCAGGAAGTTCTCCAAAGCAAGGAACAGGAGACAAAGCTCCGGCTGATGCCCCTGCCCCACCTCCGGTTGGTGCAGTTGATCCAAAAGATGTACCATTTTAAAATGACAAATGTTAAATGATAAATAACAAAAATATGTTTAATAAGATCAAAGCTGTAAAAGACTTACGTTCTCAAGCTAAGCAAATGCAAAGCGGTTTGGCTGAGATTCATGATGAAGGTACTGCGGCCTGGGGCAAGGTCAAAGTAAAGATCGATGGTAATCAGAAAGTTCTAGGTGTATCGATTGATGAAGAGATGATGAAAGATCGTGCTAAGCTCGAAGAAGCTATGACTGAAGCGTTCAATGACGCTGTGAAAAAAATTCAGAAAAAAATGGCTGTGAAAATGAAAGAGATGGGTGGGTTGGACGCACTTAAAAACTTTGGAATGTAATGAGAAAATTTCCAGAACCAATTGAAAATCTAGTTGCGGCTTTTTCGCGACTACCAGGAGTCGGACCAAAAACGGCTCTGCGTTATGTTTTTCAATTACTCCGACAACCTGAGGGAGATCTGGAAAGTTTTGCTCGCGCTCTGACTGATCTCAAACGAGTTAGTACTTGTAAATCATGTTTTACCTATTCAGAGACTGATCACTGTCCGATCTGTCGTGATCAAAAACGTCATGAGCATGTTCTGTGCGTCGTGGCTGAACCACGTGACATTGTCACGATTGAAACTACTGATGTCTATGACGGTCGCTACCATGTTCTTGGTGGCACACTTAATCCGATCGAAGGAATTACCCCAGAAGTCCTGAACGTATCACAACTGCTTGAACGACTTAAAAAATCTGACGACATTAAAGAAGTCATTTTAGCTTTCTCACCTGACGTTCAAGGAGAAACCACAATTCTGTATCTAACCAAACACATCCGTCCACTAGACAAGAAAGTAACCCGCCTGGCCCGCGGCCTCCCGCTCGGAGCAGACCTAGAATTCGCTGACGAAATCACCCTAGGAGACGCCATGACCGGCAGACGAGAGACATAGAGACGTAATGTAGCGGAAGGCTTCAGCCTTCCATGTTGAAATGGAACCCTAAAGGGTTCCGCTACACTGCAGGGAACGACACCCGCGAGGGTGTCTTTTCAGTTGACAAATAAGACCAAATCATATAGACTGCAGCACAATCTAGACCAAGGAGGGTCGCCTCGACATGCTCAAGCGATTTCTGCGTCTGAAAAACCTGTGCTTGCTTCTGGTCACCACTGCCCCGTTCGCGTTCTTTGCCTGCACTTTTCACGAGACTGATCCTCGAGCCTCGCTCGGATGGATCGCTATGATCGCCATCGTCTTCATCGGCAACATCGTCTCAGCCGCCTCCCCCTCACAATAACCAGCCCTAGCGCTGGTTATGTCCGTTATTAAGGGCTTGATACGTCGCTCACGAGCGACGTATCTTGACACTTTCCCCTGTTTCTGCCACCATAGGTGCAGTCAAAGAGGGGGAGCGGACCCCTGATGGAGGAGGAACCATGACCACTATCGAACGACTGCCGTTGCTGCTCGGATTCATCATGAACGCAGTTCACCAGGAATTCGTCCGGATCAGCCAGAACCGCGTTCACGGGGCTGATATGACCCAAGCCCTCACTACCCTGAAGGCTTACCTGGCGGCTCTGACCGGATCCAACCTCGAGTATGCCCAGCTGGTCCAGGTGACCAAGGTCGTGGCCGGGTACCTGATCCAGATCAACCCACCGCGAATCGGTGGTGTGGCTGTAGACAGACCGACCAAGGGTCGTTCACCCATTGACGGACGTCTCATGGACGCACTGCAACCTGCTGTCAGCAGATTGCGCCAGAACATGGTCGATCGGGCTGACCCGAGCACCTTCGTGTACACTGGTCACATGACTCCGCAATCACTCGACCTGAGCTGCTTCGACCCACCCAGTGCAGATCTGCTGGCCTTGTTGGACGAAGCCTCATGCCGGAAGTACGGGGTCCTGCCGATCTGGCGAGACCGCGACAGCAAGGCCATCTTCGCTTGGGACGGCGAAGACCAGGATGTACCCGGGGGTCTGCATACGATCTTCACGTCTCAAAGCATCGTTTTCCGCCTGGCCCAAGCCGACAACCTCCAGGCCGTGATCGACCAGGCCTTCCCGTCCGACGACGAGGACTAGTACCTTCTTCATCACGTCGCTCGTGAGCGACGTGATCTACAACCCACCTCAACGCGTCAGCGGACCCCACCCGGGAGTCCGCTGTTGTCATTATGATTCAAGTTTATTTTGGAACTAAATAATCTGTTTTATCAACGATTCTTCACCTCCTGGCCAGGTGAATTTTTTATTTTCTGACAGGTCTTGGATGATAGAGAACAATGGTGCGTTAGCTCCAACCACGATTATCTCGGTCTCGTTGTATAAAACCTTACCCAGACCACCGATCGGCAGAACAATATAGTAGATATTATCGTCAACACAGAAGACACTTCCAAGTTCAATCTTGTCACTCGTGACTATTTCCATCCGCCCAATCTGTTTAACCAGTTCCTGCTTTTCATCAAACACCCTTTGTAAACTATTCCGAACATTATTGTATTCATCCTTTGAAGTATCTGACCAGGACTGCATTTTCCCTGGCGCTTTAATCGACTCCTGCTCTGCTTGGTCGATCAGTCGTTTCAGATCAATCAACTCTTCTTTGAGTTGTTTTTTGATCATCTCAATAATTTTATTTTTATCTTCAAATGTTAGTTGCATATTTCTTGGCTTCCTCTAAGTTACTTACTTCCCCATCAAGCTGGGCTTGGTAGACTTTCTTTAAAATCTGACCAAGCTTAGGGCCCTCTAAAAATCCAAGCTTGATTAAATGGTCGCCAGTTAGGATTAGTTCAGGTCGGTGGTCAGTGACTCCTAGGCGCTCAGCAGTTTCGAGTAGGTTCGAGGCGCTTCCCTGCTCTTCGAGTTCGAGCAACCAAACCAGGTCGCGGATGGAAGCGGGGTGAATATCGCTCGACAAATTTCTGACCAAAGTGTCTGTGACATCCTTCCGGATGTCATTCCGGCCATATTCTCTAGTCACAGATACAATACGCGCGATACGCTTCTGACTGATCTCCAGACTATTCAAAAAACCTTGAGCCGGTTCTCCAAGATTGCGGCACAGGATCATAAGCAAGCGATCAGCAAATTCGATGTGCTCAGTTTCGACAAGATCGCTCGTAGCCTGATCTATTAAATCCAGTGTCTTCTGATCCAAGACTGCTGGCTCGAGTTCTGAGTGTAGCTGTCGGATCACGCCCAAACGGTGCATGGCTTCGAGTCCAATACTAGGCTTCGGAGACTTGGTCAGCAACTTGTGCCATTCTTCGCCGACGCGAGTTGCAGGAAGTGAGTTCATGACCACGCTCTGCGCGACCTGAACTGTATCCGAGTCTAGAGTTAACTCGAGGCGACCTGCGAGCTGTGCCCCGCGCAACGGTCGCAACGGATCATCTCCAAAAGTCTCAGAATCGACCATGCGGAGAATCTTGTCCTTAATATCCGACACTCCACCATACAGATCAATCACCTCATCCGTTAACGGATCAATCCCAACCGCATTAATCGTAAAGTCACGTCGGCGAAAAGCTTCTTCAAAACTCATCTTCGGATCGTATTCGGTTTCCAGATCACGATGACCTTTCCCGATCTGTTGTTCTCGACGCGGCAGCGCCACATCAACCCCATCAACATGAAACACTTGGTACTGCTTTCCAATTGTCAGCACCTGACCAAACTGTCCCAGCAACTGCTCAAGAGTAGCCTTCTCAACACCATAAACCTCAAGGTCGATATCTTTAGATCCAACTTCAGAACCAGCGCGCCGCATCATCTCATCTCGTGCATAACCACCCACAACCAAAGCTCGTCCGCCAACGTCGCGAACCACCTCAGCGATATTAATTGCTTTTTGATATAAATCACTCATACTCCGAGTTTAACAGAAATTGTATGGGTCGGCCACTAAAACAAGCGAGGAGGATGGCTTTTCGAAGACGTGTGGAGCCAGGCCCCTGGTAACCCACACTTAACCACGAACATCTTGGCCTGGCGCAACCAGAGCGAGGCCAGACATCATACTCTCGAACCACCACCATGCAGGCCGAGCGTTCTGAGAAAAGCCGCCTCCGAGCTTACGTGGCCGACCCAATCAAAAGACCGGCGCTAGGCCGGGTCTTTTATGCTTTGATGGATTCGATCTGGATCTTAGTGAAAGGCTGTCGATGGCCGACGTTGCGGCGATACCGACTTTTAGGCTTGTACTTGATCACTGAAACCTTCTTTCCTTTACCTGACTCAACCACTTTCGCGGTCACCTTGGCTCCGGACACAGTCGGAGTCCCGACCTTAACGTCCTTACCATCATCGTCAGACACGAGCAAGGCATCAAACTGAACAGGCTTTCCGTCCTCGATCTCGAGCTTCTCGATATCAAGAGTCTGCCCTTCTTTGACCTTATATTGTTTTCCACCGGTTTTGATTACTGCAAACATAGTTTTTCTTTAAGTGGCGATATAATACTACTGGATCAAAAAGATGTCAAGCTGGTCCCCTACTTTTAGCTCATTATCTAGCAAAAAATCACTCTTTACCTCTAGAACCATATTAACTGGTCCAGGCGAATAAGGCCGGTGAACAGCATCAACTTCGTCATAAGGCAAATCTTCTTCGATCCCAATAATTGTGTTGTCTAATATCCAGATCAGATCAATCGAGAACTGCATTCCAGACATAGTGAATCGACGTGACTCAGAGTCTCGATAATAAAACAGCATCCCGTCATAAATTCCAACATCCTCGCGTAAAGACAGTCCGATCGACCGTTCCATAGTATCATCAGCCACCTCAACCATTAACTCTTGCCCTTGAGGCAAAGTGATGATAGCGAACTTGTAATTCAGGGCAAGATAAGGCAACAAAAAAATCGCCCCCAATGAGACTACAAGTAAAATGATCGCTAAAATTATCTTCCGCTTGCGCATGTACAATCATTATAACATAGGCTTGTCACGTCGTTCGCGAACGACGTGACTTGACAGCTTAAGCTTCTGGTGCTAGGCTGAGATGTCTCAACAGACCACGCTCCTTGAGGAGCGAGAACGTACTTTGGAGGTTGACCATGCGCGCACACCTGATCGCGACCCTGACCCTGATCGCCCTGACCTTGACTCTCGTCGGCTGCGGCGAAGACAACAGCTGTGGAAACTGTCCCTACCACGCCCAGGCCGCGGCCGTGGAAGAGGACTCGGTGCCGCCCCGACTGTACAAGGTCAAGGAATCCGGAGCCGATTGCCCCAACGGCATGAAGGGCTACGAGACTCACCTGGACGCCGTGTCCTGCGACATCTACGACTCGACCGGCCAGTTCGTGCAGACGCTCACGGCGCACAAATTCTGTGACGGACCCGCCAACTGCGAGCCGATGAAGATCTGTCACACCCAGGTCGCCTACATCCAGTGTCACAGCACAGCGGGTCGGATCGTCAAGCCTACGTTTACCGACATCGGGGTATGCTCGTTCGAAGACGACGTGGCCAGCTGCCCTACGGTACGCGTATCTCCGGCAGCCTCGTCTGACGAGGACAAGAGCGACGGCGAAAGCGACGGTGACTGCAGTAGTCTCGTACTCTGAGTACAACTTCAACCCTACTCACCCCGGCCGGGCGTCCTACCTCACGGACCCTCCGGGGTCTTCTCTTTTTCAAATTTACTATACCGCAGGCTTGACAAACTAGTCTGTCTGGTGCTAATTTTACTGTCACAAGAGAACATTCACCCCGAAAGGGAGAGGAGAGTTTCGGAATGGCCAAGGAGAAACACGGAATCACACCCCAGACCTACAACGACGACCGCTGCCGTTCGCTGAAGTTCCTGGGGACGGACGGCCTGTACCGTTCCAATGGGACGTTCGCTGACGGCGAGCACCACTACAAGCCGGAGGGTGTCCTGGAGTACCTCTGGCTGACGCACGGTACCCTGGTGGACGAGAGAACGGGCCAGGAGTTCACCGTCGACCTGGCAGCCGGCGACAAGCCCATGCTCCTGATCTTCCCGCCGAACGTCCAGTTCCACCTCGTGAGCCAGGGCGTGAGTGCGTACCTGTGCCTGTACTCGCCGGATCGCATCGAGCACCTGCACACGGGTGATAGCATCATCGAGTGGGGCAAGTACCAGGCCAAGGACGCCGCGGCCGTGACCCAGTTCCTCAACCGGCATCAGTTGGTACAGGGTCAGTTCAAGACCGTCTGCGATGGCGGCCGGACTGGCGCCACTGGTGGTCTGTACACCGTCTTCTACTGCCGCCGCACGACCAAGGATGCGCCGACGCTCGAGCCCCTGGAGTGACAGAGGGGCCGAGACCCGACCCCTACCACGACAGAGGCTGATCGCCTCGACTACCATCTCTCGCACTCACGTGCACCCTGTCACGTCGTTCGCGCAACGACGTGACCTGCCCCGGCTCAGTGTCTACACGACGCTGGCCGGGTGCTTCTTTTTTTATTCAAAAACCCATCATTTATTTCCGGCCGGAAACGAATGATAGGAAATTAAGCTCTAACGGACACAATAAATAACCGATCGGTTACTTACTGTATCCGCAACTTGTAATTATTATTCAACTGAACGGAATCTTGGGATCATTTTTCCGTCAACCTCAACTTCCTCTGAAAACATCCCTGCCGGACGGACCCAGATGGCGTCTTTACCAAAGTCCTCAGACTCGTACAAAGCTTGATAAACCACCATATCC
>CAYZPO010000039.1:0-3961 GCA_964480695.1 uncultured Gammaproteobacteria bacterium
CCAGGGTGATTAGAAGAACCGTGCTGGTTCGATTATTTTAAAAGTTAGCAAACGGAAAACCGACAGGGGCGAGAGAAGTGCCCGTGTCGGTCGTTTATAGAAGGTGCTTGAGGTAGCTAGCGCGGACAGTCCGGTTCCTGGCCGAACACGACCCGCTGTTCTTCGCTGCTGCAGTGGCGCGTGTACTCGATCGTGCCGTCCTGACGGAACAGTACGTTTCGATCGATCTTGTCTGCTGAAGGACTCTCGTTCATCTTCCACAGGATCACTGCACCCTCTGATTTCTCGACGAAGAGGTAGGGTTCGGAGATCTTGAATACCTCCAGCGGCTCGGTAGCCCAGTCGTAAAGGCGCTCCTCGGATCCCCACACGACCATGTCCTGGCCGGTTCCATCGACATCCTTGCAGGTGTACAGGAACAGACCTTTGTAACAGCCGTGGTGATCACCGCCCTGCCAGGCATAGACGTCACTGCAGGTGTGCTGGCTGGAGTGGAACCCGCCGCGGTCGTACACTCGGACCCGATCACCTTCCTCGGGCACGGCGTACACCGGCTGTCCGGTAATGTCCAGGCCAATCATATCTGGGGGAGAGATCCCGACCGGACCAACCTGGTCGTTGAAGTAGACGGCAGCCCGGAAGTCCTGGTCTTCGGTCGAAAGGCGGCAGGTATAAACGACGTTGTCGTTGACCAGCTTGGGCCCCTCGAAACGAGCCGCTCTGTCCATGATCATTGGGCAACCCGGACCAATCCTGTGACCAGTGACCACGTAGCCCAGTCCGTCAGTTCCGAGACCAGCGTATACCGGGGTGCCGTCGGACAACATGCCGATGTACTCGATGGCTTCCCAGCCTGGTCCGATCTGCGAGACCTCCTGGCCCATGGGACCCCAGATCATGTGGAGCTGATTATCCTCGCCCTGGACGACCTTGGAGTAGACCCACTGCCCCTTGATCTGGCGAGTGAATCGGGCGTCGACCGGCGTGTCGAACTCCAGGCCCATCTGCAACCGCATCTCGCTCAGCTGCCCGAGTCGACGCTGATGGTTGGACTCCTGGCTCTGGGCGGTCATGGGAACGCCCAAGAGATTGATGGTGAACAGAACGAACAGAAACAGGTGACTCAACCTCATGCGTACATCTCCTCAAGACACTTGGTCCACCGGAATGGTGGGGAACAAATCCGTGTAAGGGTCTTAATACCCTCATGACGGAAGAGATCAAGATAGCATGGGGAATGGTCGATGTCAAGCATTTTTAGCCAAAAAGTCAAAGACCGACAGGCGCGAGAGGGGTGCGCTTGTCGGTCTGACGTTTGGGGGTTGTTGGCCAGAATCGGCCGAAGGAAGGTGCTACTGGGGAGGCGGGCTCAACAGGCGCTGGAACGCCTTCTGAGCACTGATCGCTTCCAGGGCGTGGTGGAAGTGCTCATTGGCCGCTGCCATCTCGTCTTCGGAGCCGCTGACAGCCCGATCAAGGGCTTCGGCTACCAACAGGTCCGTGAAGTTCCAGGGAGCAGGGATCACGCGGAACTGAAGGGCTTCTTCGGGATTGAGCCTGAGCCCCATGTACTGAACGTGATCACGGTGTCGAGTTGCCCCGAATGCCGATCGTTCCAGCAGGTTTACGGCACCAGCCAGGTCATCCACCGGATGATTCGGATCACTGCGGAGCCAGTTGGTCACCGTGCGCATGTCCAGGTACAGTTCCGTTTCCGGGACCTGTCCTTGGTTCATCCAGGCTTGAGCTTCCAAGACCGCACAGGACCCCGTGGTGCTTTGACCGGCTCGCTCGAGACCTTCCCGCAACAGCTGGAAGATCGCTTGGTGATCGACGTCCGGATCCTGCGTCAAGTGAATGTAGAGCTTCACTCCACCGTGGAGCATGTCACGCCAGTCTCCGTGAGTCATTCCCCTGGCTGCCAGCCCTCCGTAGGTGGCCGTAACCACCTCTTTTCTGGGGTCTGCGCTACTATAGAATATCCGCCGCGGCCATTCGTCTGTCTTGGAATCTGCCAAGGTGTTTCTCCCTTTACGGTTGGAGAGTTGTTGCCCTAGGAGTCCTGGAGCTCGGCGATCAGGTCGTCCACGATCAGGAGCCAGGTAGGAACCGTTTCCTCGGTGGCTTCCCAGTGGTTCCGTCGCCGCTGGACCCAGTCAGCGTCGTACTGGTTGTAGCCCGTGTCCGCCAGGGACGAACGGACTCGTTTGCGTTCCTGATTCATACGGTCCCAGCCTTGACCGTATGCGGTGATATCCAACAGTTCGTTCAGAGTCTCGATGTGCTGGATGTGGGCCGTTTGCTGGGGGGTGGGGAAGGTACCATCGAGATGAGGCCGGAAGGCTTGGAGGTGCTCCACGGTCTTGGTCTCGATGTTGTGAGCTCGGATTTCCTGGACCAGCTGCGGCTTGTGCTGCTGGTATGTTTCCCAGAGCTGGTCCGGGTCAGCCAGATGTTTTTCGATCTTGTCCCGAATCCGCCACCCGAATTGCTCCTGGAGCATCCGAAGGGTCCTGTGGGCCTGATCCATCATCGGATTGTCCCAGTCCTGACTGGTGACGATCCGGCGGTATCGCGGGTCGAGCATGTTCTCGAACACCGCGTCCAGGGTACCGAGAACGGCCGTGTTCTGGGCACTCCTGCTGTCGATAGTGGAGTAGTTCTGGTCCTCGTCACCGGACGCGCGACGCTCCTCCTCTTCGATCTCTGCGGCGAACTTGGCCACTGCGGCCTTGATCATCGGGCGGGCCAGGATCTCCTTCACGGTCTCCGGCACGGTGATCTTGACCGACCACTTGGCTGACGCCGGGATCGCGACCAAGGCAACCAACAAAACCAACATCAAACAGAAATTCGCTCGCATGTTCTCATCTCCTCAAAACGATAGGGCAGCTACCGTTCGCACAAGGTGCGTCGGGCCGATAAAATCTATGACAGGAAGCATGATCACTTCGCATCACAGAAGAAAATAAAATACCATAAATAAGCCTAAATGTCAAGGTTTTAGGCTTATGCACACCGGACTACTCAAGCTTATTTAAACGTGATACAATGAGGTTACTATGCGTATATTTAAACGTGTCTGGTTTTGGATCATCTTGGTGGTCGTGCTCGCGATTGTTGGCGGCTCGATTGCTTCAGCCAGACTTGGATCTGATCAGGAAATCGTTTCTGCTTTAGTAGAAAAGGGAACGTTAATTCAGACTGTTGAAGGCAACGGAACGGTTGAGGCTGATCGAGAAATTGATTTAGCTTTTCAAACCACTGGAGACGTGGCTGAGATTTTGGTTGAGCCAGGGACCGAGGTGGTAGCCGGGCAAGTGATCATGAGTTTGGACGGGACTAGTGCATTGATTAGTTTGTCCCAGGCACAGGCCACGCTGGACAAAGCTCAGGCTAGTTTGGATCTGGAGTATGCTGGTGAGTCAGAGGAATCAATTGACGTGACTGAGGCCCAGTTAGTCGAAGCAGAGACTTTGCTCGACAAATACGAGACTGACCTGCTTAACACAATTGAGGTTTATAGTGCTGCGACTACGGCTGCTCAAATCACAGTCGACACAGAGTATGATGATTGGGTCAATGCGTTGGCTGATAATGAACAGGATTTAAGTGAGGTTTATGATGATGCTGTGACTTTGATGCAAGGTGCTGTGATTTCGGTTTCTAGTGGACTAACAGAAGCAGATAATTATATCGGAGTTGATAATGATACTTTCAATATAGATTTTAGAATCTATCTTAGTGTGATGAACGCTCAGTATTTACACGACGCTGAATATTCATACCCGATCGCTCGAGATAAAATGTTAGAGGTTGAGGAGCTGTTGGAAGGGATTACTGTTGATTCTCCAGATGAAGAGATCGTGGCCGCTATGGATGAGGCACAGGAGATGTTAAACTTGGCCCTTGAAACTCTTAATGATACTCGACACGTTCTTGATACTACTCAAGCCGGAAA
>CAYZPO010000039.1:4061-9405 GCA_964480695.1 uncultured Gammaproteobacteria bacterium
CCCTTGAAACTCTTAATGATACTCGACACGTTCTTGATACTACTCAAGCCGGAAATTCTGATCTGTCTGACGCAACTTTGAGTACGTATAAATCTAATATTGATACTGATCGTGATGCAGTAAATACAGATTTGACTGCGTTGAATAATCAGGAGCAACTGATTAACTCAACGATCATTGCCGCGCAAACTGCAGAAGACACGGCTGAGAACGCTTACGAAGCTGCGGTAGCTGCTTTGGATCAGGCAGAGGCTACAGAGACTGATCAGGTAGCAAAAGCAACAGCTTTGGTCGCCACTCAAACAGCAGCCGTAGCCACAGCTCAGGCCAATTTGACTTATAAAGAAGCAGACCCACGTTCAGTGGATACAGCTGGGTTAGCAGCTCAAGTAAACGAGGCTGGTGCGGCTTTGGCTTTGGCTCAGGAAGAATATAACAAGACTTTGATCGTGGCCCCGTTTGATGGACAGGTCACGGATATTAATTACGAAATCGGAGAGCAGGTTACTACTGGTTCGATCGCTGTTGGTATGTTGGCTTTAAATGAGTTCCAGGTGGTAACTAGCATTGATGAAACTGATATTGCTAAGGTTCAGCTTGAAGATTATGCTGAAGTCACTTTTGATGCTTTTGGTGATGATGTGATTTTTAACGGATATATTGGAAAAGTAGATCCAGCAGAAGAGGTGATTGAAGGTGTAGTGACTTATGAATTGACCGTATATCTTGAAGGAGAAGTAGAAGCAGTTCGTTCCGGAATGTCAGCTGACATTACGATTTATACAGAACAGATTGAGGACGCGATTATGGTTCCAAACCGAACAATTTTGACTGAGAATTTTGTTAAGTACGTTCGTGTGGTTGAGAATGGGGAAATCCGACAGCGAGAAATTGAGATTGGAATTCGTGGTGATGACGGTAAAACTCAAGTGTTAAGTGGGGTTTCTGAAGGAGAAGAAGTGGTGTTGACGATACGAGAAAAATAATATGTCTGAGCGCTTGATTGAGGTGCGTAACCTGTACAAGCAATACGAAAATGATGGGGTCGTAACTAAGGTGTTGTTCGACCTCAATTTTTCTGTTGAGGCTGGGGAGTTTATCGCTTTAATGGGTCCTTCTGGTTCTGGTAAATCAACCTTGATGCATATTATGGGTTTTTTAGACAAACTAACTACAGGCGAGTTTTTATTCAAAGATAAAAGTGTTCATCAGATGAATGATGATCAGTTGGCAGTAATGCGGCGTGACGAAGTTGGTTTTGTTTTTCAGTCTTTTAATTTGTTAGCTAAGACATCGGTACTTGATAATGTACTTTTACCAACGGTGTATACGAGTCTGCCTTATGCTGAGCGCGTGCGTCGAGCCAAGGAAGTGATTGAACAGGTTGGTTTGTCACATCGTCTTGATCATCTATCAAACCAGTTGTCTGGTGGAGAAAAGCAGCGCGTGTCGATCGCTCGAGCCATGATTAACGATCCAGCCATTATTTTTGCTGATGAGCCAACTGGAAATTTAGATAGTAAAACCACGATTCAGATTCTTAAGCTCTTGCAAACACTGAACAAACAGGGGCGAACGATTATTATGGTGACACACGAACCTGAGCTAACGCCATACACCAAGCGCATTTTGAATCTGCTTGACGGTCGACTGATTAAAGATCGTCCAGCTCCGTTTAAAGATGTGATTAAAGAACCGCCAGCGGCTTATACTAAAAATGCAGAAAAAATTTCCAACGGTGATTTATGAAATTTGTTGACCTGATTAAATTATCTTCTGGTGGATTGATGCGCAACAAATCGCGATCAATTTTAACCATGCTTGGGATTATAATCGGTATCGCTGCGGTGATGTTAATGTTGTCTATTGGTAAGGGCGCTGAGGGATTGATTATCTCTCAGGTGGCTGAGTTTGGTTCGGATTTGGTTTATGTTGAGCCAGGAAGTGGAGATGCTGATGAAGGCCCACCAAGTATTTTCTTTGAGCAAACTTTAAGTATGGATGATGTGGAGGCAGTGCGGAAAAACAGTAATTTTAGTGAGGTCGGCGCCTTTTTATATTCTGACACAGTGGTTGAGTACGGGTCAGAAAGTATTCGAACCCAGATTGTAGGAACCACTCCAGAAAATATAAGTATTTTTCCAGCTGACATGGTTGATGGAAGATTTATTGATGAAACCGATGTTGACGGGTCAGCAGCAGTTGCTGTTTTAGCAAGTAAAATTAAAGAGGATTTGTTTGGTGATCAGGACCCGATTGGTTCAAAAGTTAAAATTAAAGGTACAAGTTTTCGAGTAGTGGGATATGTTGAAGAGCAGGGAACTCGCTTTTTTCAGAATTTAGATGAGCAGATCTACGTTCCGATCACTGCTTTGCAAAAGAAGGTTTTGGGAGTTGATTATATTAGTTTTTTAGCTGCTCGTACGACCATGCCAGTTGACTTGGCTAAGGATGAGGTTCGTTTTATTTTGCGTGACGAACACAATTTAGATAATCCTGAAGGTGATCTTGGAAAAGACGATTTCTTTGTTTCAACTCAAGAAGACGCTGTAGCCATTGTTGGTACTGTGACTAGTGTGCTAACACTTCTTTTGTCTTCCGTAGCTGCAATTTCGTTGTTTGTCGGTGGAATCGGAATTATGAACATCATGTTAGTCTCTGTGACTGAACGTACTCGCGAGATTGGTTTGCGCAAGGCTGTTGGTGCAACACGACAGGACATTTTACGTCAGTTTTTAGCTGAGGCTGTGATGTTAACTATTTTTGGAGGGATTCTTGGAATCCTGATTGGAGGCCTAGCCTCACTCTTAGCGTACGTTATCGTTTCGCAATTTTTAGAAGATTGGAAATTTTTCTTCGCGGTCGATGCTATGTTTTATGCGACATTTATTGCTGCCGTTGTTGGTTTGGTTTTCGGAATCTTCCCAGCTCGTCGTGCGGCCAAATTAGATCCGATTGAAGCCCTGAGGTACGAGTAACGGCCGGCCTATTAAAAGCTCGGACGTTTGTTTTCTCAGAGCGCTCGGGCTGCACGGTGGTGTGAAAGGAATTAAGATGCCGGCCCTCGCTCTGGTTCCGCCAGGCCAAGATGTTCGTAGTTAAGTGAGAAAATATTTGGGGCCTGGCTCCACACGTCTTCGAAAACAAATCGTCCTCGCTTTTTGTGGCCGGCCACTTGTCAAAAGACGAGGGATTGTTTTTCTCGGCCACGATCGGAGGCCGTGCCCACACCTTAGAGTTGAATATAAACTAACCATGGCGGCTGCGGCCGACGCCGAGCGAGGGGGAACCATCCCTCCAACTTAAGACCAAAGATCTCACGAGCGTTGGCCGAAAAAATATCCCGAGTCTTCCTGTGGCCGGCCGGTGAATATGCTATAATATATCTATGTTACAAAGTTTGTTTTTTCAGATTGGGTTAGTGTTGGTGTTAGCGGCAGCAACGTCATTATTGGTTTATCGTTTTCGTCAACCACTCATGATCGGTTACATCATTGCCGGAGTGATTATTGGGCCAAGTATTTTTGGTTTTGCTAAGACCTCTGAAGCTTTTCACGCTATGTCAGAAATTGGCGTGGCCTTTTTGTTATTTACCGTTGGTCTTAGTTTGAACTGGCGCCGGGTTAAAGAAGTTGGGGGAATTGCCTTAGCCTCAGGTATCGGACAGGTTTTGTTTACGACCATTCTCGGATATCTGATCGGACTGGCTGCTGGCCTGGACTCTATCTCTAGTTTTTATATTGCTTTAGCCTTCTCCTTCTCTAGTACGATTATTATCGTTAAGCTTCTCGCGGATAAGGAAGACTTAGACCGACTTTATGGTCGGATCGCAGTTGGTTTCCTGATCGTTCAGGACATCATTGCTATGGTTGTCCTTCTTGTCCTTGGTGCTTTGTCTGGCGGATTAGAAGTACAAAGTATTATCACACTGTCGCTTGGAAAAGGTGTGGCTGCAATTTTGATCATCTGGTTCCTGGCAACTCGTGTCGTTCCATGGTTAGTAAGTTACGCAGCTCGTTCGCTTGAACTCTTGTTCCTGTTTTCAATCGGTTGGTGTTTTGCTATTGCTGGACTGTTGCACTTCCTTGGATTCGGAATCGAGGTCGGAGCTTTGCTGGCTGGTGTTTCGCTTGCGGGTACGATCTATCACAATGAAATTAACTCTCGGATCAGACCGTTGCGTGATTTCTTCTTGATCATGTTTTTTATCATTCTGGGAGCCCGACTGGACTTTGCCAGTTTCGGAGACATCTGGTTGCCAGTAACAGCTTTCTCTGCTTTTGTCCTGATCGGTAACCCGTTGATCGTGATGGGAATCATGAGGTTACTTCGATATCATCCACGCACCAGTTTCCTGACTGGAAATACAGTTGGGCAGGTAAGTGAGTTTTCATTTATTATTTTAGCTGCAGGAATTGCATTGGGTCATGTTAGTCCGCAAATGAATTCATTAGCAGTTTTTGTAGCTCTGATTACCATTGCTGGATCAGCATATCTGCTCAAATTCAATGAACAGATTTATGATTGGTTGCAGCCGATGTTCAGATGGTTGCAGCCGGATGAGAAAAAGATTCGCGGTGGGGTAGAACTGAAGGGACGTAAATCACCACACACGACTTTGATTGGATACCATCGTATGGGTGAAACAATTTTGCCTAAGATTGAAGAGTTGAAACATGATTATCAGATTGTTGATCTGAATCCGCAAACGATCGAAGAGTTGGCAGCTCAGGGGGTTCCGGCTCTTTACGGTGATGCCGGCGATGATCGTTTCTTAGCTGAGATTAAAATTGAAAAGAGTAAGATGGTTATTTGTACTGTTCCGGATGTAGTTATCAGTCTGGATTTGCTCGATTATCTGCGTCGGAAGAAGTACCAGGGAATCGTGACCGTAACTTGTCGTTCTCCGCGTGATGTTAACAAATGTTACGACGCTGGAGCTTCGTTTGTGATTGTTCCAAGTGTTTTAGGAGCCGAGCGGTTTGGTGATATTTTAGGAGAAAAGAAAGTGAACAAACGTCAGTGGGCGAAGAAGAAATGATAAAATTTGAGGAATGACAGGCGTAAGCCTGTCACCTAATAAAAAACGCGGCGTAAGCCCGGCGGAGCCGGACAGGCCGCTTTTTAAAATAAAAAAAAGGAGAGGATGAGGCTCCCGGCGCTTGGTCTGTCTTTTCCTTCGACGATGACCAAGGGGTTGATGCCGGTATGGTGAGCCCCACCCTCTCTCCGATCGAGCCAGACGCCTCCGAATCCCGGCGTCGTGGGTCCCGTAGAAGAAGGGAAAAAGGTGCGGGTCCACCCGCTGAGCTTTTTACCTTGTCCACGGGAGGACGATAAAAAC
>CAYZPO010000040.1:0-9240 GCA_964480695.1 uncultured Gammaproteobacteria bacterium
TGATCCAATACTCGTCTTCGGTATATTGCTTATTAAAGATGCAGAACTTCTTACGATTCAAACCAACACAACCAAAACAATTCTCGCAGTTAAAACACTGCAGACAATACTCCAGATTAATCGAGTCCTGACAACTGTCAGAAAACATAACCTCTGAACAGCTAGTTGCATTTACCGAACGATAACAGTTGTTAGAGTTAATCGTTGAAGCACAGAAGGCATTGTCATAACATTCCTGAAAAGCGTATAAAACATGGTAACAATCTCGAGCACCCTTGGATCCAGCATAGCAATGAGTCATGTTAGTAGTGTTATTCAAATATTCACCTGTAGAATTTTCATTTTTATCATTAAAATTCTCTGGCCAGACTGTTTCGGTCGACAAGGCTTTTTGGAACTTATCAAACTGCTCCTGCATTTTAGAGCGACATGTCAAGTCAACTTCAGCCCGACGCTTTTTCCACTCCTCTTGCGACAACTGCTCATTCCACCAAAGATATTTTTTATTGCGTTTGTTCCAAGCTCCAAAACAGTTTTCGCAGTTGCGACAATCAAAAACAAAATCACAACGTACACAATCGCGACTAGAACGAACAAACTTGCAATCATGCAAACGATGTACATCAATACAGTTATAAACGTTGGTGATGGCCGAACTAGCCATAAACTCAGCTGAGGTCTCAACACCAGCCGTACCCTCACCAAACAAAGAATTCTTTGAACTTGAGAACATCACAAAATAACTATTCACGTCGCCGTGAGAAAACATAGCGATGCTGTTTTCTGGTTTTTTATAATGACGATTGGCTAGCTGAGGTACAGCAAGTTGGAGTTCACGCATCTGGTCAAAGAACGGACGTTCAAAGTCGATCTCACGCCCACGGTCAGTAAAATCAGAATCAAACCATTCATTGTCTGGCATAACCCGAATTCCCGTAGCCGGATGAATATAAGTTAAGATTCGCTTCCCTGTTTCAATATGTTTATTCCACCACCAACTAAAGGTCAGCCAAAAACAGGTCATAACGTAGAAGCGATAGTCGATACTGTATTTCGAAGGCGGGACGTTGAACTTGCGATAGTAGTCGATCTCCTCCTGTGGCAGATCCCATTTCTCACCACTTAACTCACAAACCCGCTCCCTTGGTTTGGTAGCATCAAGAATCTCCTTCACCTTCTGACCATATTGTGGCGTCTTACTAGCCATGTTGTTCGATATATTTTAGATAACATTCCTGACAATAGATCTTACGCTCTGTAAAAGTTGGGTTCTTGCTGGCTTTGATTGCTCTCTGACATTGACCACAAGTTACATCTTGTAGAACTAACTGATTCGAAGCACGCATCAAATTACGCACTCGTGCAGTAAAGTGTTGCCGTGGTGGAGCAATCCGATGTTTGCGATAAAATTCCATTTCTGGTTTTAGATAAGCAAATGGACGATTCATATCCGGATCCAGGATAGGAACCCCGACCCATTCGTCGCCAACATCATCCAACTTATCTGGAATATTTTCTCGATCTAGCAAATCAGCACTGTCTAACCGCATCTCTCCATATGCCCCATCTTCCCATGAATCAAATTTTGGCATTCCTGACATTTCCCATTCTTCATCAGTTAAATCAGCTCCAAGATAAACAGCAATGCCACTTTCTGGAAAATATCCAGTAGAAAACTTGGTTGGTAATGGACGACCATATTCACCACGCTCAAGCATACTGCACTTGAGATCATCGACTTTCTGCCAGTACTCATCTTCAGAATACTGTTTATTAAAGATACAAAACTTTTTATGTCGCAAGGCACAACAACCAAAGCAGTGCTCGCAGTCATAACAATTGAAGCAATACTCTAGATCATCACACCGAATCAAAGACGAAGAAAACTTGCTATTACTAGTATCTCCAACCATACCAGCCTGATAATTTCGCTCACCCGGAATCGCAATAGAAAAAGCATTTCCTTTAGCGTTGTATAAACCAATACAACAATAGTTATCAGTGGCATCAACGCTCATAATCGAATTCCTGCAATCTGTACTATCAATCAAATACTCACCAGTACAATTCTGACATTTGATATTAAAGTTCTCAGGCCATACTGTATCTTCTTTAATCATTTCATAAAATCGTTTCTTGTATCCTTCCAATGCTTCATAGCTGCTCAAATCCATTTCTTCAGCTCGCTTCTTCCACTCTTCCTCACTTAACTGTTCTCCCCAAAATAAATATTTTTTATTTCTCTTGTTAGAAACACCGATGCAATATTCACAGTTTCGACAATCAAATAGAAAGGAGGAGTTAACACAGTCATACGACTCGTAAACATATTTGCAATTGTGAAGTCGCTGCGAATGATTAATGTGATAACAGTCATTAAGACTAATTGATCCATTAGCATCAACTGTATTTTCTTGATTCAAAACATCCTCTCCGTAATAACAGTTTTTACTGGAACAGCCAGCCACGAAGTAACTATTAACATCGCCCTGTGACACAGTGGCAATACTTTGTTCTACCGCTTTGACGTTTCGAGTTGCGTTGGCTGGAACTTTTAACTGAAGTTCTCGAAACATCTCAAAAAATGGTTTCTCAATATTATATTCAAGAGTAGTATCAGAAAAATCACGATCAAACCATTCTTTATCTGGCAAAACCCGAATCCCAGTAGCTGGATGAATATAGGTCAGTACGGGTTCGTCAGTGTCGATGTTTTTATTCCACCACCACTGGAACGTTGTCATATAACTTGAAAGATGCCATAACCGAAGTCTTGGTGAATATGGAGATGGTGGAACATCGAATTTCTTGTACCAAGAGATCTCCTCTTCATCCATGATCCACTTTTCTTGAGACATTTCACATGTCCGTTCACCGGGTTGAAGGGCGTCGAGAATATCTTTTATCTTCGCGTCGTATTTGGGAGTTTTATTAGCCATATTGTTCTAAGTATTCTAAATAACAAGGGCGACAATAAATAATGCGATCCGTATATTTTCTATTCTTAGCAACCCGAATGTCTTTCGCACATTTCTTACACGTCGCCTCTTCGTAAACTGCATAGTTCATTTCGTTGTACAGATCATGGATTCTGGCTGTTGGGTGACGACGTGATGGGGCCACACCAAGATCGTTCAGTAACTTGATCTCTGGAGCGATGTAGGCAAATCGACGACCAAATTCTTGATCAAGATATGGCACTCCGACCATAGACTCATCGGCCTTGTCTGGAATCGTGTCCACAGACTTGATTGAATCTGGATCAACTTCTGGACCTTCTGCTCCTTTGTCAGTTGGATTAAACATGTTTGCTCCAAGCTGTCGGGCCTCTTCTTCGGTCATGCCAAGAACAAAAGCTGCTCCACTGCCGGCCCAGTGCTGAGTAGAAAATTTCAATGGCGGCATATCGCCGTATTCACCATCCTCAAGCATTTTGCACTTAATCTTATCCAGTGTCTCCCAATATTCCTCCTCAGTGTATTGTTTATTGAAAATACAATATTTTTTCTTTCGAAGACCAATGCACCCAAAACAGTACTCACAGTCATAACAACTATTACAATATTCGACATTAATACAATCGGTCACAATGGATAGACCGAATAATACGTTCTGACTAGTACCTGTTCCAATACAGTAGTAACAGTCTGAGGCTCCGAAAAGTGCTGAGCAGTAAGCAGAGTCATTTGAAGGCGCACTATAAGCAAACGGAACAGTATCAAGGTCTTTACACCCTTCGATGACATAATAGCCATCTCGGATGTTAGTTGATGACAAAATGTAATCCCCTGTTACATTTTCAGACTTAACATTGAAATTCTCAGGCCAAATCGTCTTTTTCATCAACTCCTGAAACTTTGTTTCATACTCTTTACGAACAGCATAAGAAGAAAGGTCAACTTCTGATCGACGTTTTTCCCACTCTTCTTGAGTCAGCTGCTCATTAAACCAAAAGTATTTCTTGTTACGTTTATTGGTTGCTCCAAAACAAAACTCACAGTTGCGACAATCGAACAAGAACGCAGACTCCATACAATCAAAACTTTCACGGACAAAACGACAGTTATAGATCCGGTCAGAGTGAACCACGTTATAAGATCGTCTGACCTTTTTCGCCAGAACCAGTTCAGCTGACTCCTCAACATCATAGGCATTCATGGCGTTAATCGTCTTCTTGCTTTTACAAGCCAACACAAAATGACTATCCTGATCACCAAGAGAAATGAAAGCAATTGAGTTCTCAGAAGGAATATGATTATATTTCGCGGCCAAAGGCACACCACGACTCAATTCATACATCTGCTCATGAAAACTTCGGCCAAAGTCAGGAGCACGACCGTATTCAGTATTCTCCATATCAAACCACTCCTTGTCTGGAACTACTTTAATTCCTGAAGCTGGATGCACAACGGTAACCAACGGCTCACCAGTTTTTGCATGTTTGTTGTACCAGACGTCAAAGATCACAAAATATCCCATGTTCAACTTCATTCTGGCCATAGGCGAGAACTTTGACGGTGGAACATTAAATTTTTTATAAACTTCGATCTCACGCTCATCCATGATCCATTTTTCACCGGTCGCAGCACACGTCCGCTCACCGGGCTGGAGTGCATCCAAAATCTCTTTAACCTTGGCGTCGTATTTGGGTGTTTTATTAGCCATATTGCTCTAAGTGTTTAAGATAACAATCCATGCATTTAATGCTTCTTTCAGGGAACATGCGATTTTTGTTGACTGTAATTTCAGTCTCACAATCTGAACAAACAGCTTTAACTCGCTCTGGACAGTTAACCTGATTAGACAATTTTTTCATCCGGCCTCGGAAATGTTCTAACGGAAACGGGTAGCCTCGTTTTTGCCGATGTTCAAGCTCGGCTTTATTAATCGTGTATTGTCGATCCTCGTCCTGGTCATAAAACTGAACTCCAACCCATTCCTCTCCCACATCCTGAATACAATCAGGTGCATCTTGAGCATCTTTTATATCCTCTTTTACATAAGGCGCGTAACGCATAGTATGCTTTGGATCAAACGGCTTAATACCACGCTTGTCCAGTTCCTGACGACTAAGCGGGGCAACAATCGATCCAAAAGAATATTCTGGATGCTGAGGATTAAGAGCGTTAGGAAACCACTCACCATACTCACCACGATCTAGCATGGCACATTTGAGTTCGTCGAGTCGTTGCCAATACTCTTCCTCAGAGTATTCTTTGTTAAAAATATGAAACTTCTTGTGTTGTAAACCAACACATCCAAAGCAATCCTCACAATCATTGCAACGGATACAGTATTCCACATTTAAACAACGCGCTGGCACATAACTGAACTTTGTATTCTGACAAGCCAAAGCAACACAAATGTGATAAACATCTTGGGAGTCATTACCGATGACCACGGTCTCGCACTTCTCATTATTAAAACTAAACCAGACATCAGTGACGTCCGTATTGGCTGTAGCAAAGTATCCGCTTGACCGAACACAATCAATTAAATAGTCGCCCTCACAATCTGAAGAGTTAACATTAAAGTTCTCTGGCCAAAAAGCTTGTTCTTTGATAATGCGATGAAACTCTTCTTTGTATTTTTGGAAAGTTGAGTTACAAGATAAATTAACTTCGGCCATTCGTTTCTCGTATTCATCTTTAGTTAACTGCTCATTCATGAAAACGTAAGACTTTCGACGCAGGTTGGTCGAACAAAAACAGTTCTCGCAGTTGCGACAATCAAACAAGAAAGCTGAATTAAAACAATCAATACTATCAAAAACTTGCTGGCAATTATTAATCCGAACTGACATGCTGCAGGAAAAAGAATCTTCACACTGTTCTAGAAAAACAGCATCAGTACAACGCTCAACTACCTTAGAGCGCAAAACATACCAAGAATCAGTAGCGTTATAAGTTCCACAAACAATAAAAGTGTTAACGCAGTTACTAAAACCGTTACCAATACAGTTTTCAGAATTGTAAGCCAAGGACGAACCGATCGGTACCTGACTAACAACTTGGGCCAACTGATCAAAAAACGGCTGACTGACATCATAATCAGTGGCCGCTTCTATGCCATAGTTCTTGGACCAATATTCTTTATCAGGAACGACCGGAACAAGAGTGTCTGGACCTGTACAGGAAAGCATTGGTTTCTCAGTTTCAAAATGCGGCTTATACCACAAATCCGGACCAGAACCCCAAGAAGCAATAATTCGCATGCGAGTAAACGGAGCGTACTTGCTTGGCGGCACATTCCACTTCCGACAGCGGTCAATGTAGTTCTGATCCATATGCCACGTCTCCCCAGTAAGAGGATCGACTTTATCCACAGGTGCTAAATCAGACAAAATTGCACTAATTTTAGCGTCGTATTTAGGAGTTTTGGACATATAATCGTGAAATCAAAATAAGCGAGAAGTTACTCGCCTATTTTAGCATATTTGAGCCTAAACAATAACTTCTGATTCCTCAATCTTCTCCACCTTCTCTTCCTCCATTTCCCCGGCCTCGATCTCTTTTTCTACATCGGTCTTAGGTCGAGCATAATTGGCTCGAATATGATCAACGATTTTCTCTGTATATGGTGGATGTTTTGGTGGGGTTACGGTAAGCACATCTGCTGAGAACGGATCCCAGCGTTTGCCGTCAATGGTCATCTTCACGTAAATTTCTCGCTCAGCCAGGTTGATCATGTCTGAAACCTCAAACACTGGTCGCATTTCTTCTTGCATGATCTTGGCGTCCTCAGCTCCGATTTGGAAGACAATGATACTGGCCACGTTACCAAACAAAGCAGAACGTAATGGCGCTGATAACTGTGACAGGTTCTGGTTGGCTACAGTTAAAGCAATAGCAAACTTGCGCGCCTCAGCCAGAATATTTTCAAAAGTTTTAGTCGCAATATTTTGAAACTCATCTACATATAAATAGAACGGAGTGCGTTCTTCACTTGGAAGCCGAATTCTTTGCATCGCTGCCTGATAAATCTTAGTAATAATAACAGCACCAAAGAAAGCAGACTTGTCATCACCGATCCGACCCTTTGACAAGTTAACCAAGAAAATCTTTTCGTTCTGCATGATGTCAAAAAAGTCGATCTTATTATCCATCTGGCCAAAAATGTTGCGCATTAAAGGATCGGACAACAACTGTCCCAGTTTGTTCAAAAGTGGCGACACGGCCTCAGCATCATAGCGTTGTGACCATTCTGGAAACTCGATTGCCCAGAAACGACGGACAACTGGATCTTTAATGTGCTCGATTACTTTACCCCGATACGGCCCAGAAGATAACAATGAAACCATCCCGTTAAGCGTCCCTTTGGGATAATCAATCATGGCCAAAGTTGAAAAACGAAGTAGGTGCTCAATTCGAGGGGTCCAATCAGAAGCAAACTGCTTTTTGAAAATCTCGATCATGGAATCAGTCACCATGTGCTTGTCCTCTTCAGCCACATTAGCGATCGGGTTAAAAGAAATCGGAAAATCACGGTCAGCTGGATCAATTAGAACTACGTCTTTTATCCTATTTTCAGGTAAAAAGTCCATGATGTCCTGAATCAAGTCGCCGTGAGGATCAATCACTCCGAGCCCATGATTATAGTGAATGTCAGCTCGAATAAAAAGTTCGAGTAACTTGGTTTTACCCACACCACTTTTTCCAATCACATACATGTGGCGACGGCGATCTTTTCGTTTAATCCCAAAAATATAACGCTTGGGAGAATAACCAGAACTATAATTCGAACGCCCAAACAACGAAATATCCGCTGCATCCGTATCGTTCAGCGTTGGGATCGTATCAGGCGGTTCATGCCGCCGGGCAACGAAAGTTTCTAATTGTGAGTCTAGAAAATCATCAGCCATATTGGCATCTTACCATGGAAAAACTCCTTCTTCGTCTTTAGGAACTTTTGGTCCTTTTGGGGCACCGCCACCTCCACCACCAGACTTCTTTCTCCGACGAGGTCGCTTTTTCTTTTTTGGAGCACCTTCTCCACCACTAGAATCTTTCTTGCCATTTGTGGGCAGACTATCACTCTTCTTATCTTCCTTCTTGCCAGACTTATCAGGACCCAATGCACTCAAACTTAACTCCCCAGCAGTCTCCTTCTCTACCACCTTACCTTCATCAACCTTTGGTGGTTTGTCTGGTTTACTTGGCTTCTTTCCTGACTTACGCTCCTCGCGCACAATCTCAATACACTCTTCACAAAAAATCGGTCGACTCTTATCTAAGACAACCGGAATCTGCATATGTTTTTTACAGCGAGTGCAGTCATAATCGTACATCGGCTTTTTACTCTTTTTGACTGGTTCAGCTGGCATACCCTCGATTTCTACTTCAGATAAATCTGGTTTGGACTCGCTCCAGCGTAAAATCTTACCCTCAACTTCGGCCCGATCCATGGCGTACTGTTTACGCGAAGCTTCAATTACCTTTTCTTCATTGCCAGTGGCAGCAGCAATTGGTGGTAAAGTTAGCGCAGAAAAGGCTTCAGAAGTGATCCCGTCGATCATCAGTTTCAAATAAATATTAAACTTCGGCAAGTTAACTAGATCCTCTTCCATGAATTTAGGAGCAAACTCCACGGCCAACTTTTGAGCGTCAAAGGCGCCAACTCGGAAAGCCAGAATCGAGCCCACGTTTCCAAAAACAGCAGCAGCCACAGTTTCGTCCAACTGTTCAATATACTGGTGAGCCATCATCAGGTTCAAACGATATTTTCGCGCCTCAGACAAAATACTAGCAAAAGAGTCTGTAGCAAAGTTTTGAAACTCGTCAATAAACAGATAAAAATCCTGACGATCAGCTTCTGGCATGTCGACTCGTTCCATAACTGAAAGCTGAAGCTTACTAATCAACAACCCACCGATCAAACGTGAAGAGTCTTCTCCGATTCGTCCTTTAGACAGGTTCATGATCAGAATCTTACGCTCATCCATGATTTCACGCGCGTTAATCGTAGACTTAACCTGGCCAACAATATTTCTGATCAGCGAAGTCGACAAAAACTGTCCAACTTTGTTTTGAATTGGGGCAATCGCTTCAGAACGGAACTTATCCTGCCATTGTTCAAACTCAGTGATCCAGAAAGCCTTAACTACTGGGTCTTGAATATTACTGATAATCTTACGCCGAAAATCTCGATCAACTAGTAAACGATTAATTCCTAGAAGAGTATTTCCAGGACTCTCAACCAAAGATAAGATACAGTTATTCATGATGTGCTCCATACGGGCAC
>CAYZPO010000041.1:0-2492 GCA_964480695.1 uncultured Gammaproteobacteria bacterium
AGGTAACGGATCACGCAATTCTTGATCTCTTGGCCAAACCAAATGATTTTCAGAACGGTAATGAGTTCTTTGGAAACTACCAGATGCACAAAGATTTAACCGGTTCTGTTTTTGTTTACATGCTCAAGGTGGGCGAGCAAGTAAAAGAACTTCACTTGCTACGACCGGATAAGATGAATATCAAGTTGAACGGAAGCGATGAAATCGTGGCTTTTGAATATACAGCACCAGACGGAACTACACGTTTGTTCCGACCAGATGAGATTCTTTACAGTATCTCCCCATCGCCATTTAGTCCTTTAGTTGCTCAGTCACCGATTGAGCCTGGACAGCGAAGCGTGGATACCGAGATCCAGCTATCTGAGTACCAGAACCGAGTTATTAAGAATGGTGGAAAAGTCGAGGGTGTATTCAATTTCAAAGTTGATCACCTGACCGAAGACCAGATCAAAGAGATTAAGCGTCAGTTCCAGGAGCATTACTCAAAGGCCCATAATGCCGGTAAGCCTTTGGTGATGTATGGAGATTCTACTTACCAGAATCTAGGTCTTACACCTACTGAGATGAGCTATATTGAGAGCAAGCGATTGACTCGTGATGATATTTTGTTGATCTACCGTGTTCCAAAGCCATTGCTTGCACAGACTGATGACGTGAACCTGGCTAATGCTAAGACAGCCAAGTCTATCTTCTTGAGTGAGACGATCAAGCCATTGTTGACTAACCTGACACAGAAGCTTAACGAGTTCCTGGTTCCAGCAGAATTTACTCTTAGCTTTGTTGACCCAACCCCAGAAGATGTTGATCAGAGCCTAAAAGAGGTTGAGACTGGAATCAAGAATTACTACATGACTGTGAATGAGGCTCGTGTTAAGCGTGGTCTTGATCCTATTACTGGAGGGGATACTTTGCTTGTTCCATTTAATCTGACACCGATTGAAGCTGCTGGTGAGACGACCACAGAAAAAAAAATTAAATCTGTAACCAAAGGCCCTGCTTGTAGAATCGATGGAGAGACTATTTCCGAGTGCGTTAGCCGAAAAATTCCAGAACTGATGGATGAGGGGATGGATCGTGATCAGGCAGTAGCAGTGGCTAATGAAATTTGTAAGACACCTTGTAGCGAAGAAAAGAAAGACAAGTTTGTTCACCCATTGAGAGATGGGGAGGCTCGAAAGAAATACGCAACACGTTGGTTGAAGATCCATCAGTCACGAGAGAACTTGTTTAAAAAAGAGCTGAGGAAGTATTGGAAACAGCAGTTGGGCCGCATAGTTGAGAAGTTAGACAGCGTACCTAAACAGCGCCGCAAAGGATTGTTAGATGAGTCTTGGAATATGGAGGTTGAGGTAGCTGCTGCAAATGAGTTTGTCGTGCCTTTAATTCGTGAGTTCCTGGTCGAAAGCGGTCAGGATACTATGGATTTGTTTGGTGCTGGAGAGTTCCAGTTGACCTCTTTATTACAGACAACCATTAACCAGAAGGCAGAGATTTTTGCTCGGTCTATCAATGAGACTACATTCGCTATTCTACAAGAGCAGTTCCAGGAGAGTATCAACGAGGGTGAGAATCGACGACAGCTTGTTACTAGGATTCAGGACACTTATGGCAATATCGATAAGGCCCGAGCCGAGACTATTGCTAGAACTGAGGTAACGAGCGCAAGCCAGTCAGGGATCATGGGTGGATATGAGCAAGCTGGCGTTCCAATTAAAATCTGGGTGGCTACATTAGATGATCGGGTTCGAGAGAGTCACTTAGCTATCGATGGTGAAGAAAGACAAATAAATCAAGAATTTTCAAACGGCCTAATGTTCCCAGGCGATCCAAGCGGACCGGCTGATGAGACGATAAATTGTCGCTGTTCTATCTAGTATGATTATTTCTGAGACACAAAAAGCCTATATTGCTGGGATGTTAGATGCCGATGGTTGTGTAGGAATATCACGAAGGAAATCAAAGAGCGATGCTTATGAGTGGGATTTTGCAGTCAGAATAGTTATTACAAATACCAATTATGATTTGATTTTTTGGCTTAAAGATGTGACAGGGATCGGATGCGCCTTTAAGAATAAAACCGCACAAAAGAAAAACTGGAATGTTGTACATAGGTGGCAAGTGGTTTCAAATCAGGCAATTGAGTTGTTAGAAGAAATTCTGCCTTATATGATCATCAAAAGAGACCGGGCTGAGAAATGTTTGAACATGCCCCATCAAGGTCACTTGGGTAAGAAACGCAGTATAGAAGACTATAAAAAACAAACTGATCTATACTACGAATTAAAAAAGATAAATAAACGTGGTACATAGCATTTAATTTATATGCCAAATGATAAAATCATAGAGCAGTTTGGAATCGAAGTTAAAAAAGTGGACATGGAGAAATTCACTTTAGAGGCTGTTTTCTCAACTGCCAACGAAGATCGACATGGTGACATTGTTCACCAAAACTGGGATCTCAAGAACTTTAAAAAGAATCCAGTAATTTTAAA
>CAYZPO010000041.1:2592-9210 GCA_964480695.1 uncultured Gammaproteobacteria bacterium
GCTAATGCTTTTGCCTTGGCAAAACAAAAAGGCATTGATGTCGATTTACTTAACCAAAAGGAATATGAATCAGAAGAAGACGAACCAAATCAAGACGATGACGAGGATGAAAGCGGCGATGGGGAGGCTGAACCAGAAAGCGATGATAGTGAAGGAGATGGGGGAGAAGGTGAATCAGAAGGTGGAGACGAGACACCAGAAGATGCTCCAGAAGATGAAGATGAGGGATCCGAAGACGGGAAAGATGATGAGCCTGAGCAGCCAGAAGAAGTAGAACCCGAGCCAGAAGAGAAAAAGCTGAATAAGGAAGAAAAGAGGGCTTTAATTTTAGAAAAAATTGCAAATGTAATTAAACAGGTCGATCGTGAGTATTCTAAGGTCGAAACACGCTCTGAGAGCGTCAAAGC
Source organism: uncultured Gammaproteobacteria bacterium (assembly GCA_964480695.1). GTDB lineage: Bacteria > Patescibacteriota > Patescibacteriia > UBA9934 > CAZDDW01 > CAZDDW01. Next base: position 3,000 of record CAYZPO010000041.1, read on the forward strand.
GAACCAACGACGTTTAATCAACAATGCAATTAGGAATTTAACTAAAATCAAGAAAAAGATATGAAACCAGAAGACGAGAAAAAGCCAGAAGAGGCTCCAGTAGAAGCTCCGGCTGAGGAGACACCTGCTGAGGCTCCGGCCGAAGAGGCTCCAGAAGAGGCTGAGACTGAAAAAGCTCTAAAGGACATGCTTGCAAAGACTGTTGCTGATGTTCGCAAAGAAGCTGAGAAAGACATGGCTGATATGAAAGCCAAGTTTGAGAAAGAGTTGGCAGATCATGCCGAACTCAAGGAAAAGCGTGCAGGTCTTTATAACCCAGCCGTTGTAGAGAAGAAAGCAGCTACTAACAAGCGTTTGCGCAAGTTCTTTGGTGCATTGATGACCCAAGATCACAATGTATTGAAGGAAATGCAAGAAGACAATCCTTTGTACAAGAAAGAGCTTACCTCTGATGCTACTCAGAGTCCTTTCGGTGGTTACGTTATTGACTCAGAACTCAATGCTGAAATTCAGCACTTGATGACTGAGTACGGTGTAGCACGCCGAGAGTTTACTGTTCATCAGTTGACTCAGGGAAGCTATAAGGTTAATGAATTGGTAACTGATCTAACCGTTTCATGGGCAGATACAGAAACTGAGTCATTGACTTCTACTCAGTATGTCCTTGGACAGAATACTTTGACCCTCAAACGCATTTATGCGATTGTCACTTTGACAAACACCTTGCTTGAGGACTCAGAGCTCGATTTGATTAGCGTCATTGCTGGTCGAGTTGATGAGGGATTCTCAGAGGCTGAGGATGACGCTTTCTTCAACGGAGACGGAACTTCTACCTACGCTTCATTCACCGGTCTATTGAACGTTAGTGGAACAAACGAAGTTACCATGAGTGGTACTACATTTGCTTCGATGACTGCTGATGACCTTATCGCAATGGTTGACGCAACCCCACAGGGAGCTTTGGCCAACGGTAAGTTCTACATGCACCGTTCAATTATGAACGTTGTGCGTAAGTTGAAGGACTCGCAGAACCAGTACATCTACCAGCGACCATCAGAAAGTGGCCCAGCTACTATCTGGGGTTATCCGGTAGTATTGGTTGAGAAGATGCCAGCTCTATCTGCTACTGCTGCCGCTACTTCTTTCGTTCTCTTCGGAGACTTGAAGAAGGCCGCTGTATTCGGATGGAAGGGTGGTATCCGCTCTGAGTTGTTCAGTGCCGGTATCGTTCGAAATGTAGCCAACGATGGCGACATTAACTTGATCACTACTGACCGCAAGGCCGTTCGATTCATCGAGCGTGTTGGTTATGTAAGTGTTCTTGAGAATGCTGCTACTAAGCTGACTACTGCCGCGTCTGCATAATCGTGGATTTATTAGGGGGGTGGAAACACCCCTCTGGATAAGCCTATGATCGGAAAATATAAGTACAAAAATAAAATAACCGGTGAGATAATAATCACCAATGAACCGCTGAATGATCCACGATTTGAGCTTGAAAAGGTTTTATTAAGACAAAAGAAATATGTCCATAATCAAAGAGTACACAACAGAAGCTAAACTTGAGACCTATCTCAACAAGACCATTCCTACTGGACAAGCCGATGATGCAATCAACGGTGCGGTTGATGTTATTGACGGAATGACTGATCGAAACTTTATTGCTGATACCTCTGCAACAGCCCGTAAATACAACGGAAATGATAGCGACAATCTTTTGATTGATGAGTGTGTTGAAATTACTGAGGTTAAGCTTGGTCTGGATCTATATGGAGACAGTAAGTCAACTCTGACTGCAAACGTAGCTAATGGTTATTACCCAGTTCCGAATGATTATGCCAATAGAGGATTACCGATCAATGAGTTGCACTTGCGTGGCCGTGTCTGGATTATCGGTTTTGCGAATCATGAAATTACAGCGAAATGGGGATATAGCGCGACTGTTCCGCAGGCGATTGAACTTGCAGCTACTATTTTGGCAGCCGGTATTTACAACTCACACCGCGGTGGATCTGGAAACAAGAAGTCTGAGAAGATCGGAAACTACTCTGTTTCTTATCTGAACGATGATCAATGGGCTGACTTTGAAAAAGCCAAGGATATTGTTGCTCAATATAAGCGATACACGTTATGAGTATAAGTGACTGGTATACAACGACTTTCACAGTTAAGCGGATGGTCTATGGTGGTTCTGATGTAGGTGGTGATAACAACAAGTCTTCACTTGAAACTCAGGGAACCTTCAACGGTCATTTGCAGCAGGCAGATCCGAACTTGGTAGCATCACTGGCACAGACGTATAAGCTGGACTTTCTGATCTGGTGTTCACGAAGTGAGGATGTACAGGTAGGGGATCAGTTAGAGGAAGGATCGAACAAGTACACTGTGATGGCGCTACAAGATAATTCAACAGGAAGCAATGATCACTACGAGTTACATTTAAGAAAGGCCTAGTATGCCTGATATAGAGATTAAAGGAGCAAAGGAGCTGATTGCTGCGATTAAAAGAAATCCGAGGGTTGTTCGGCAACTTACAGGGATCTACTTGAAACGAGGGACGGCGGAGCTTTTAAGAGAGATGAAAAAACCGGCTTGGAGGGTAGGTGGTACTGGAGGTGGAGCGCCAGAAGATACTGGGAATTTGAGACAGGCTCACCGGACACAGATAAGCCTGAGTCAACTATTCGGAAGGGTCTTTGTTGATAGAAATGCGGCCAGATACGCAGTTTGGGTACACGAAGGGACCAAAGTAATGAAGGCAAGGCCTTGGATGGAATATGCGAAGGAGCAAAAAGAGAAAGTAATTATGAAGATGCAAGAAGAATTATTAAAGAAAATTGTACAAGACTTAGCCAAATAATATGCTTACAGACTTGATGTCAAAAATCAATGTAACTCTGACCTCGGTTACTGAACTAGCAGTTATTTATGATCGTCCTTTAGCAGAAGGTGAGGCTTTTACGAATTATCCAGCAGCAGTTTACTATTATGCGAATATCAATAATGCTTTTGAGACCAATCAGGAGAACCTAAAAGAATACTTTTTCACAATCGTCTTAGTTACAGAAACCAAAGTTAAAGGGATGGAAGATGCCCACGGCACGGTTATGGCAGAACTTATTGATGCGGTTATAGATCAGTTTGATGCGGATTGGGATCAAGGAGCTAGTTCTGAGGGCCATAGGATCTGGTGGATCGTAGAAAGTGTAAGTCCACCCGCACTTTTCGAGGAGCAATCAGGTCTGTTGCTTTCAACAGAATTAAATTTAAAAATAAGAGTAATCACTAATGATTAAAAAATATGAGTGAGATAATCGGAAAACAAATTGAAGTGGGATTAGCGGTTGAAGAGACCCGCGGAACCCCGCAAAGCGCAGCAGAGAAGTGGTATAAGAATGTAACCGCTACTATTGTTGAGCGATCTGAAAAAGCTGTTGACGACAGCAATCGTAATCGTCTTGAAGATTCACTCGGTACACGAATTACACGAAAGTGGATTGAGGGTGATCTCGAAGGAATTGTCCATGCAGATGCCATTGGTTATCTGTTCTACAATGTTTACGGAGCAGTAGTAAGCGCCGTAGTTAGTGGAAGCGTTTATGATCACACCTTTAGTGTTCAGAATGGAATTCAACATCCAAGTTTGACTATTATCGCTAAAGACGGTGGAAATAGTCAGGATGCTTTCTCAAATGGAATGGTTGGAAGCCTCGAGCTTGTAGCGGCTGTTGATGACTACATTCGCTTTACAGGTTCTTTCATGGCAAGTTCTCCAACTGCCAATGTTGATACCCCATCTTATGACACAGAATATGATTTTGTTGGTAAAGATGTGGAAGTTAAGTTTGCTGCTACTGAGGGTGGTTTGGCAGGTGCAACCGCAACCAAGGTTAAGGCAGCAACTGTTCGATGGGATCAAGGATTGATTTCAGATCATGTTCTGGGATCATATACGCCGGATGATATTTACGATGCACAGCACATGTTAGAGGTTGAATTGACCCCTAACTATGAGGATGACACTTTTAAGGATCTGTACACTGGTGACACTTATCGATACATGCAGATCACTATTACAGGATCACAGGATATTGGAGGGGGTAATAACCCAACAATCACCTTGATTTGTAACCGTGTGCAGGTGATGGATTGGAATCGAGAGGGTGGTCGAGATGAGATCGTTACTCAGCCAATCACAGTCAAGTGTTTCTACAATGAAACAGATGGTGAGACCTCATCACTGGTTCTACGAAACCTTACAACTGAGTACAGCACCGTAGAGAGCGCCTAATAATTTATAAAGGGGGGTGGCAAAAGTCGCCCCCCATACAGAACTATGCCAAATCGAGACACAAAAAGTATTACATTACCTCAATCAAAGTTGGTTGTTACTTACTATGAGTGGGTTAGTGCAAGAGAGATGTTTAGCATCATTCAGGCAGAAGATGTGAATGAAACCGCTATTAAAAAGATGGTTGTGACAGTCACAAATCCAAATGGAAAGGAACTAGAAAAGGTGAAAGCTTTGATGGATGATATTAGTGTCCAAGATTTCAAAGTTTTAGATAAGGAACTAAATAAGCTGTTCCCAAAAGCGAGCGAGCCGGAAACGGAAAAGAAGAAAACGGCTTAATACAAAAATACTTCGATGTCTTCATAGGGAAGAAAATCGAGTTTACTCAGGAAATGGTTATTGTCGATATTTGTGAGAGAATGGGATGGGATTATCACACCTATATGGATCAGCCATATTGGTTTATAAAACATCTCAATGAGAAAAACATAGGTCGAGAAAAAGCGTTAGATTATAAAGCTAAGAAAAATAAACATGGCCGATAAAAGAGAGTTACAAATCATTCTTACAGCCAAGAATGAATTGGCAAGGAGCCTAAATAAAACTACAAGCTCTATTAACAGTCTTAGTAGTTCTGCTTTAAAGCTGGGTGGAATCATCGGGGCTGCTTTTTCTATTCGTGCCATATCTAATTTTGCAACAGAGAGTGTCAGATTGGCCGGTCAGCAACAGTTAGCCGAAGAAAAACTTGCTGCTGTTATTGCTAATGTGGCTGGTGCGCGAGAGGGTGCGTTTGAATCACTTTTAAAACAAGCTAGTGCTTTGCAGCAAGTAACTGCTATTGGAGATGAGGAGATCATAAATAACCAGGCTTTATTAGCAACATTTCAATTGAATGGTCAGGCGATCGAACAGTTAATGCCAAGAATCCTTGATATGGGGGCGGCCAACGCTAAGACGGGTGACCTTACAGAACAGTTAAGAGGTGCAACAATGGCTGTTGGTAAGGCGTTTACTTCCGGAGTAGGAATATTGAGTCGTTATGGTGTTGCCATGACAGAGGCTCAGAAAGAAGCTTTTAATTTAGCCGATGAAGAAGGAAAGCTTACTATCTTGACACAAGTTCTTGATGATAACTTTAAAGGAGCGGCTGAGGCAGTCGGAAAAACTTTTGCTGGTCGAGTTGAACGAGCAAAAAATAATTTGAATGATTTAAGAGAAGCTATCGGTTTTGCACTGATGCCAACTCTTGAAATGTTGTTAGGCACAGTTACCGAAGCCACAGGGGAAATTGAGGTTAATAGAGATCGGATTAACAAATGGGCTGCTGGTATTTTTAGAGTAACGAATTTTATAATTGGAATGGGCAAGGGTATCGCAGCAATAGTAAAGACATTGTTTGTTTTTGCTGACACACTTAGTCAGACAGGTCATATTGCCGGAGGAATAATCGGAGATATGTTTAATAACTTCGATGTTTTATTTGATAATTTAAAAACTGACCAGAGTGGTGTAATGAAGTTATTAAAAGGAGATTTCAAAGGCGCGATGCAGGAGTTTGGAAATTTAGCATCTTTCACTTTATCAAGTACATTAACTGGATTGGGAAATTTCGTTAATGGAGTAAATGCCAACATGGATCAGCTCGGTGAAATTTGGGGCGGAGTTGGCGAGAGTTTCAACCGAGCATTCACATTAGAGGGATTTCAGCCAGTAACTCAAGCGGCAGTTGAATCTTATAGAAAACTTAGAGATGGAGCAGATGATGTCGGTAAAGATTTAAATGCAACAGCAGAAGATGTAGCTAAATTAGCTGAGGAATACATAGAATTTACTGATGATGCTGACGATGCACTTTTTAAACTTAGACAGAGCCATGAAAAAAACTTGGAGGGTATTCGAGAAGATATTGACAAG
>CAYZPO010000042.1:0-1555 GCA_964480695.1 uncultured Gammaproteobacteria bacterium
GTTATGAAAAATATTACGGTGTCCGCTTTGATAATCAAGATAACTTCGATCTCGTCGTTGACACCACAGAAATTCCAGCCAAACAGGTAGCGGAGAAAATTTTAGAGTTTATAAAAAAGGGTTAAGCCTCGCGGGGATGCCGCGAGGCTCGAGTCTTGATCACGTCCGCGCGCCGGACGTGGTTTTTGTTTTGTGCCTCGGTCGTAGAGGATACGATCGAGAAGGTTCGTGTCGTCGCCGATCAGTCGCCGGTCGGCTCGTCGAGCATCTTGTCCTCACTCAGGATCCATTGGGCCAGGGTTCCCTGCTCGAAGGCCGGGAGGAGCCCCCTCTTCACGAGCTTGATCAGGTGCGCTCCCATTCTTTCGATATCCATGACCTTCTTCTGTCCGTCATGCCAGTATGGGCCCCCGACCGCGTCGAATCCCTCCAGTCGATCCACGTTATTCCTGAGGAACTCGATCATGTCGGCCACCAGATCAGAGTAGTGGGGCAGGACCCCTCCGGGCTCGGCGTAGCGACCCAGCAAGGAGAAGCTATCCAGACCCTTCATGAATCCGAACACGTAGGGGTCAATGGCCCGGACCCATTCCGGGTTGTCCCAGTCAGCGCCGGCCACATTGAAGTAGGGGGTAGCCACCCAGACGAAGTCGTACACCGGGGCCGCGGCCTTGATGATCTCGCGGATGTGCGGGGGCGGGACCTCGATCCCGTCCAGGTTGGCCAGGGTCCGCAACCGTCGATTCCACATCAGGAAGTAGTCGGCCCAGCGTCGGGTCTGGGGGAACAGTCTGCAGATGTGGGCCAGGGCGTCATCAACTTCGGGATCCCTGGCAACACCTCTGCTCTGAGGCCCGGGCTCCACGCCGGCATTCTTGCCCTGAGCCACCAGGTACCAGACCGGGGTGGCCAGAGCGAAGTGCGGCAGGTAGCGCATGGGCATGATGCTGTTCGGTCTCAGGATTCCCTGCTGGTGCATGAACTCGAACTGGGCTTGGAACAGCCGGAGCTGCTTCGACTTGTCCGCAGCGCTGTTCGCTGCTCGGACCGCCGTGATCAGCTGCCCGACCAGGAAGGGGTGGAGCTGGGATCCAGGCTTGATCAGTCCGGCATCCAGGATCCACGCCAGCACGCGTCGAGTTTCCAGGAACAGGGCATAGGCCTGTTCCAATACATCGGCTGTCTTGGGCGCACCGAAGTCACGTCGGCCTCGGATTTCTTCCCGAACTCGCTCTTCGATATCGGCACCAACCGAGAAGTTCATGTTGGGAACCGATTGAAGGGCCGGGAACTCGTGGCACAGGTACTGCGCGAAGGCGTTGGCCAGAACGGCTTCGTCGATCCCGTTGGGGGGCAGCAGCACGTTGTCTGCCGGAACACCTTCCAGGAGCTGGTTGGCCTGCACCTGCAGCAGTGTGCCTGGCGGCACCGGCTTCATCGGGAGGTAGCCAGCGACCCTTCCGTCGCGGACAGCCACACCCAGGTTCTCTCCCTTGGGGAGGGCCAGAGCACCGACGACTTCGCCGCCGTCCTCTTCGGTGGCGGGCAGGAGCTC
>CAYZPO010000042.1:1655-2853 GCA_964480695.1 uncultured Gammaproteobacteria bacterium
CCTCCTCCAGGGCTCCTGGGCGCCACACATTGGCGCGCAAGAGGCTGGAGGAAGAAGATAGAAATGTACTTTAATTTAGCCAAAATGTCAAGAGTTTGGCAAGTCCCTCAGCTTATTATTGACTAAAATAAGGCAATCTGGTACACTTGCCTTCGAAATTAAACAAGATAATATGTCTGATGAAGATAAGAAGGTTGAGGAGGAGACAAAAGAGCCAACTGAAGAACTAAAGAACGAAGAAACTAAGGAACAGGCTCCAGAGCAGCCTACTGAGGAAACTGACAGTAACGTCCTTACGGACGTCACTCCCGACGGAGAAGCTAAAGCTACTGAAGGGAATGACGCCGGTAACGGCGTTATCCCTGACGCGGCAGAGGATACCACTTCCGACGAGGAGCCAAAGGAAGAACCTAAACCATCCGCCTCCGCCGAGGCTACGGCGGACAAGGAACCCCCAAGTCCGATCGCTCGTGAGATGCAGGATACGACTGGGCACAAGGGAAAGATGATTGGGGCAGAAGAGGTTAAGCCAGGAATGACTATCCGTGTGCACGAACGCATTGTCGATATTACCCCAAAGGGAGACAAGCGTGAGCGGACGCAGGTGTTTGAAGGAATCATTCTCGGAATCAAAGGCGCAGGAAATAAAAAGACAATGACTGTGCGCAAGATTAGTAAAGGTGGTTACGGAGTTGAAAAAGTTTTCCCATTAGCTTCACCAAATGTGCAGAAGATCGAAGTGGTAAAGATGGCCAAGGTCCGACGCGCTAAGCTGACCTTCCTGAAGAATTTGAAGAGACGGTTTAAACGAAAATTGAAAGAAGATTGGATTGATCGGAAATAATTTGAAACCAAATACGCGGGGTCAAGGGACCCCGCGTATTTTATTTTCTGAATTTATTTAGATCATGTCAGCATCATCTGCTTCATCAATCATGAATCCGAGACTGTAGTCAACTAGATCCATCTGAGTGATCTCAATGATGTCATGGTTCCATGAGTCACCGTAGATGATGTAAGCCACAGCCTGAGAAATGATCCAGTGCAGCTTACCGTCGTAACCAACGGTGTACACCTTAGCATCTCCTTCTAGCTTAACCTTAGTTCCTGCAGGATACAACGCAATACCCTGATCAGAGTACTCGCTCAGCTTAGCCTGAGTAACTGTTTCAATCACAGCAAAGTCATCAAACCAGGC
>CAYZPO010000042.1:2953-7942 GCA_964480695.1 uncultured Gammaproteobacteria bacterium
TAAAGCATTCCTTCACCAGCTACGTCATAGAAAAGACGCTCAGCTTCCAAACGGTAAATACCGGTTGGACCAAGAGTTCCTAGTTCAACTACCTCACCAGCAGTTGAGAGGTTAATCTCATCTGTTGGATCAAGCCAAACCATGTTGTCAGAAACAACCTGGAGGGCATCAGCAGTATCACGGTACCAGCTCAGGCTTTCGCCAGTCAGTTCAGTACTGCCTCCAGTTTCGTCTGGAGTATACACATGACGCTGGTACATACGGAAGAACTCAACTGTTCCGTTGCCCAGGAAGTGGGCAGCTTCAATGTTTTCATGAGACACGGTCCAAGAATCTGGAATAGCCCAGGTCTGGTCGTCCTCATAAAGCCACAGCTGTTCCTCACCACCTTCAAAGGTTACCTTGGTTAAAAGGACACCTTCATGAGTATCAATCATTTCTTCACGAGTGAAATCATTGAATTTATCAATGACCATAGCAGCACGCTCTCGGGAATCATACCAATAGATTTCTGAGTCATTGGCACCACTACGATTGTTAAAGTCGATACTAGAGGTGAAGTAATAATCATCACCAGTGGCACGAACCTCAACGCTCTCAGCTCCGTTAAAGAAGAGATCAGAGTAAATAGTATTCTTAGCTCCGGTGTATGGATCTAGCTCAACCAAATTGAAGTAGTATTGATCTGGGTCAACCTGCTCCATCCACACAAAGCGATTATCATTAGCCTTGTAAATACTCTCACTGATGATTGAGGCTGGAATATCGTGAACCAAAATGTATCCGCCATTACGCAGGATATACATGTCACGAACAGTGTCGTCACCAGTTGAGACAGCCACGACCACGTGATCGCCGATAGAGTGGGGGCCGTCGACACCAGCACCCAGATCTAACTGCTCAACACGATAGCCGTCATAATGCCAAACCGTAGAAGCCGGAAGGCTGTCTTCGGTCTCAGCAGTCGCTACAGGAGCCGGGACCATAGAAATGGTAAAGGCAACAGCAGCGAATAGACTTACGATCTTATTAATCATAATGTTGTTTTTTGCGTTATTTTAGTTTAAAGCCTATTTAAATTGACACAAAAGTATAGCATAGTCAAGCGGTTTTGTCAATGATTTGACATGAGTATTGCGCTTATTTTAGGCAAATATTCTAGTTTTAAGCTTAAATATTTTAAGGTAAATAAATTCATTGGCCGGCCACAAGAAAGCTCGGAGGTTGCTTTTCTCAGAGCGCTCGGCCCTAGACTGTAGTTAAAAAGAAAGAAAATGTCTGGGCCTCACTCGGAGCTCCGCCAGGACCGCCACCGTTAGTAGTTAAACCAAGTCTATAGTGGGCCTGGCTCCACATGTCTTCGAAAAGCAATCCTCCTCGCTTATTTATGTGGCCGGCCGCAAAGACGAAGGGTTTTGGGTTGAGGCACACTCCGAGGCCGGACTATAGAATCTGACCATCTTGACACCACCATCCGTTAATGTTCCGGCCGAGGCGTGAGTGAGGCAATGATGGCCTTTCAATCTACCATCGTGCGGGCCGAACGGTGCCACAACCAAAACCCTGAGTCTTTAAGAGGCTGGCCGTGAATTCGAAAAGCGGGGGCTGTGCCCCCGCTTATAGCTTGCGACTTAGTTACTTCAAAACCTCTTTCAGGTATTTCCCAGTATAGCTTACTTTGGTCTTTTTACAGATTTCCTTAGGGGTGCCTTCAGCTATGACTAGGCCTCCTTTGTTTCCGCCTTCTGGACCCATATCAATAATCCAGTCTGCTTGTTTGATCACGTCCAGGTTGTGCTCGATGATCAGAACAGTGTTGCCTTTGTCGACCAGTTGATGAAGTACGCCAAGCAAACGCTTAATGTCTTCGAAATGGAGTCCGGTAGTTGGCTCGTCCAGGATGTACAGAGTACGGCCAGTAGCTCGTCGACCAAGCTCAGTCGCCAGCTTTACACGTTGGGCTTCACCTCCGGATAATGTTGTTGCCGGCTGTCCAAGTTTAATGTAGCCAAGCCCAACATCATGGAGCACATTTAGTTTGTCGAAAATTAACTGGTGTGAAGCAAAGAAACGACGGGCCTCTTCTACAGTCATGTCTAGAATATCAGCGATAGTTTTGCCTTTATAATAAACTTCAAGCGCTTCGAAGTTATAGCGTTTACCATGACACTCAGAACACTCAACATAGACGTCGCCCATGAACTGCATTTCAATTCGTTTCATTCCATCACCGCCACAACCCTCACAGCGCCCTCCACCTTTAACATTGAAACTAAATTTCCCAGCGTCAAAGCCACGCATCTTAGCTTCTGGTTGACTGGCATATAGATCACGAATAGCAGTGAAGACTCCAGTGTAAGTGGCTGGGTTGGAACGCGGGGTTCGTCCAATCGGTGACTGGTCTACAGCCACAACCTTGTCGATATTAGCGATTCCATTGATCTTGTCATGTTCAGCTGGGTAGGCTTTGGCTCGATAGAATTTTTTAGATAAAGCGCGTCCTAGAATATCGAGAATCAGCGTTGACTTACCTGATCCAGAAACTCCAGTGACACAAACCAGCTTGCTCAGTGGAATGTCAACCGTAATGTCCTGTAAATTATGAGCCCGAGCCCCAGTAACACTGATTTTTTTATTTGAGCCTTTACGGATTTTTTTCGGCAGGGCAATTTCTTTCTTTCCGGAAAGATACTGTCCAGTTAATGACTCTTTGTCTTTCTTCAGGGTCGCAGCAGTTCCAGCAGCAATGATCTCACCACCGTATTCACCAGCACCAGGTCCGACATCAATCACGTGATCAGCGGCATGCATCATAGCCTCGTCATGTTCGACTACGATAACTGTGTTACCAAGATCTCGTAGTGATTTGATTGTTTCAATCAGCTTGTCGTTGTCTCGCGGATGCAGACCGATCGACGGCTCGTCCAGAATATAGATTACTCCAGAAAGGGAAGAGTTGAGTTGGGCGGCTAAACGAACACGCTGAGCCTCACCTCCGGACAGAGTCATGGCGCTGCGATCCAGGGTTAGATATCCTAGCCCAACATCAAGTAAATGACTCAGTCGATCGTTAACTTCCTTTTTGACTCGACCGACCACCAGGGCCTCAGCTTCAGATAAATTGGACTCCGGACTTATTTTTTTACTTTCTTGTTTTTTTATTTTCTTATTCTCCAGCCCTTCAAAAAATCCACTCATTTCCTCAATCGACATATTAACCACGTCAGCAATATTCTTATCTCCCAACTTCACGGCCAGCACCTCTGGTTTCAAACGATGCCCCTGACAGGTTGGACAGATCATAGTGCGCATGTAAGTTTCCAGTTCAGAACGGACGTAGTCAGAGTCAGTGCTCTTATATTTTTCCTCAAGCTGTCCCAGAATTCCTGGATACGTAATCTCACAGCCGTTATATTTATAAAGCTCATCCCCGGTTCCATTCAGAGCAATCTCCAGTTTTGCTTTTGGAATTTTTTGCACCGGTGTATTAATTGAGAAACGGTGCTTCTTACCTACGATTTCGAGTGTTTTCAAATAACTAGTCTGATTTCCAGCGATCCGTGTCCAGGGTTTAACTGCACCTTCAGCAAAGGTTAAACGCTTGTTAGGAATCACCAGATCCGGCTCAAGCACCAGCTTTACTCCAAGTCCAGTACATTCAGTGCAAGCCCCGAAAGGAGAGTTAAAAGAAAACATGCGCGGCTCAGGTCGCGGGAGATTAACATGACAGTTAGGACAGGCAAAAGCTTCAGAGAACATCATTTCGTCACCAGTGTTTTCATTAATAGCCACAACAACCCCATTACCATAATCCAGAGCTCGTTTCAAAATATCCAACATGCGTATTTTAGTTAGTTGCTCCTGAACAGCAAAAGAGTGAGCCAGAACTTCAATTGAGTGTGGCTTGTTTTTGTCCTTGCGCATACGCATAGCCTCGTCGATGTCCATTACCAGTCCGTCATATCTGATCTGTGAGAAGCCAGCATTTTCTGCTCCAATCAAAACCTGTTTGTGTTCACCTTTTTGCTCATTAATCACTGGAGCAAACAAACTAATTTCATTTTCTTTAACCATGTCCATGATTTGATCAGCAATCTTGTCACGAGTCTGCTCCACTACGGGATCACCACACTCAGGACAGTGCGGTCGACCAGCGCGGGCAAACAGGATGCGCAGGTAGTCGTAGATTTCCGTTACGGTTCCAACCGTGGAGCGCGGGTTGTGTGAAGATGACTTCTGATCAATAGCAATCGTTGGTGAAAGGTTACCGATTTCATCTACATCAGGCTTGTCCTGTAATTCTAAAAACTGCCTGGCATAAGAACTAAGCGACTCCATATAGCGTCGCTGTCCTTCTGCATAGACAGTGTCAAAAGCGAGAGAAGATTTTCCAGATCCAGAAAGTCCGGTTACCACAACTAGCTTTCCTTTTGGAATATCAACATCAATATTTTTCAAATTGTGAACTCTGGCACCGCGGATTTGTATCGCATCTTTCATAGTTGAGCACTAATATACAACAGTGCTCGAGATCATATCACACTATTTAAGATGTGGCAAGGGTATTAGAGTTTTATTGGACAAAGGATGTCTGAGTTATGATAGGCAGTACAAAAAGCTTGGCCAATTAATAGGCTGCCGTTTTTATCTCGGCAAAGTAATCCTTGTCCAATGTCTAACAGATTCAAGGGGCCTGGATTAACATTTTCCCAACCACTATTACGACAATCCCAAGATGCAGCTCCGGTAGCTGGCCAACTTCTTACCTCCTGGACAAAGGCACATGTTTCTCCGGCCGGAGCTACCCCACACAGATCTTCTCTGCATAATGTAGCCATCAAGGTTGCATCAAAAGCACCATAAATGGAACCAGTAATACACTCCAAATTTTCTGTATTACCACCTGTACTAACAACTTTAACATGGTCATACTGCATGCATGCGGAGATGCCACCACAATTAACAGTGAATTTGGCACAGGTTCCTGAA
>CAYZPO010000042.1:8042-9171 GCA_964480695.1 uncultured Gammaproteobacteria bacterium
CTATCACTAGAACAGTTACTAAAGTAACAAGTTTCCAGCGTTGGTTCTGTACCAGCAGCGTTAGGTTGAACCTCACCTTCCCAGCCACAAGTTGTGGTGTTCTTTAATGCGCCCAGATGGGCTAAGCCATATTCTGTACCATTGACTTTAACTGGATAACCTAGGCCGATTATAAATTCACAAGTAGATTCTGGATCCAGTAGGGCCACCTGTTTTGTCATCGGGATACCAGGGATACTGATATCAATCAGAGCCGGATTAACAAAGGAAAGAATGAATTGGATCATGAGTAAAAGAATAAATCCGATAATAGCCTGCCAGATCCTTCTTTTCGCATTCTGAATTTTATCGATTCCAGCCCCGATCATGTATTCAAAACCACCGACCATGATCATAATAATGGCTGAAACCATTCCGGCGTACCACAGCCAGGCGTAGATTAAATTAATGTACACCCCGACATCAGAGACAGTACTGACACCATAAATATTGACTCCTAGTTCAACTTCTGGTGGTGGAGCATAACAGTAGCGCAGCTCGTCCGATCCAGTAACCGAGGTTGAAGGACAGTCGGCTGGAACTGTTTCACCCCAAATTCCTTTTCGATTGCCGTCAGTGTCAATCACTGAACATTCATCCTGGGTCCAACAGGTCAGGTCAGCAGTTGGTCGGTCTTGATCCTCAGTGATACACCCAACAAACTCACTGTCACCGGCATTACAGTCTGTGATACATTCGCTTCGGGTTTTTTCTCCGGCCGGGGCTGAACCAATGCCTTCGGCCCCACACCAACATTCGCAAGTAGACTCAGCAGAAACTGTTCCAAACGGGAACAGACACAGGATAAAGAAAAGACTGATGATTATTTTTTTCATAAAGATTCTAGATAAGCACTAACGATTAGTTCAAAGATATCGTCTGGGATGGCACCTTGAACTCGGTTACCATTAAAGAAAAAAGTTGGGGTTCCAACTACACCGGCCTCGGCTCCGTCCTGAAGATCAGCCAACACCTCATCGCGATAGCGTTCTTCAACCAGGCAAGTAGCAAATTCATCAACGTCTAACCCGGACTGTTGGGCATAAACTCCCAAGGCCTCATAACTAAAGTCATCCTGGTTTTGATAAAG